>JAEYNY010000112.1 GCA_023412275.1 Bacillota bacterium | reverse complement strand
TTACAAAAAGGAGTAGAAAATGTATAGGCTACTAATTGTAGATGATGAGGAAATTATTGTAAACGGATTATACGAAATATTCCGAAGCATGAAGAATCTTGATCTGGATGTATACAGGGCATATTCTGGCGAAGAAGCAGTTGAATGGTTAAGCAGAACAAGGATGGATATTGTTCTGACAGATATCAGAATGCCTGAAATGGATGGCTTGCAGTTACTGGATGTCATATATAGAAGATGGCCTCAATGTAAAGTAATATTCCTTACCGGGTATAACGAATTTGAATATGTGTATAAAGCAATTCAGCACCAAGGAGTAAGCTATATACTTAAAACAGAGGATAATGATAAAGTAATTAGCGTTGTTGAAAATGCCATAGAGGAAATTAAGAAAGAAGTTAAAACAGAAGACTTGATTCATAAGGCTAAAGAGCAGATTGAACTTGCTTTGGGGCTCTTTCAGAAGGATTACTTTATTCATTTGCTACACGAAGGGACATCTCTGGAAGTAAATAAATCTCAGTTTGAGCAGCTGTCAATTCCCATGCATCCCGAACACCCTGTAATTCTTTTGCTTGGGCATATCGACAATATACCAGGAAATTTGACCTATTGGGATAAAATACAATATATAAATTCCATAAAAGTAATAATTACCCAAAACCTTAATGCAAATATCAGATTCATAAGCGTTTTGGATGACAGATATAGGTTTATATTCTTTATACAGCCCAACGAACTGATGACCAGCAGTTACAACAAGACAGAGGAAGACGCATTCTATTCAAAGACAATTTCGTTCATAAAGGGTACCCTTGAAGTAATACAGACTGCTAGCAGGGAATCTTTGAATGCATCAATAAGCTTTGCTCTTGGGGGAGAACCCTGCAACTGGGAGGAAGTATCTAAAAAATACTTTTCTCTTAATCAACTACTGAATTACAGAATAGGTACAGGAATAGAAATGCTGCTCATTGATAATGAGCTGAAAAATAGCAACATTTTAACTTCAGGTTCTGCAAACGAAGTACCGGAACTGGATACAAACGATGAGCCATTGGAAATTCTTTTAAGAAAGAGAAATATGGATTTGATTCAACAATATCTGGAGTCAGGACAAAAAGACAAATATTTTGAGGTTTTAGATGAATTATTAAGTCCCATAAAATTAATTAAGAGTAAAAACAGCAACTTAGCCATTGAGGCGTATTCCATGGTATCGTTAAGTATTCTTTCATATATTAACCGCTGGAATATAACCGAAAAACTGGCCTTCCATATAGGTCTTAACAGCCTTATGCGTATTGACAAACACGAGACATGGTCAGATGCGGTACAATATCTGATAAATATCTCTGATGTAATTTTTCAGATACAGACAGAGGAACAAAAGAAAAGGGCTGACAATGCTGTTGACTTTATTCAAAAATTTATTAACGAGCATTTGAGTGAAGATCTTTCTTTAGTAAGGCTGGCAGAACAGGTTTACTTAAATCCGTCATATTTGTCCCGCCTTTATAAACAGGTTACAAATCAAAACCTTTCTGATTTCATTGATAGTGCTCGTATAGAGAGGGCAAAGGAGCTACTGAAAAATGAAAAGATAAAGATAAATGAAGTAGCAAAGGCTGTAGGTTATGAGACAGCTGCATCCTTTACGAGATTCTTCAGAAAATTGATGTCATGTTCTCCACAAGAATACCATGATATGGTTGTCTCAGGTAAATAGATGATAACAAAGTAAAAAAAAGACTCTAAATTATGAATAATTTTTAAATAAACAAGTAAACAAAAGACAACAAAAGTAAAAACATGTGAATGGCGTTGTAGTGAAGCTCACTTTATAATATAGATGAGGCCTCAAATAAATAAATATCAGGAGGAAACAAATGAGATTCAATTACTTAAAAAGAGCTGTATCATTAGCAGTAGTTTTATCTTTAACAGCTTCAATCGTTGCAGCATGCGGAAGTCAAAATAATACATCCGACAGCACAGCATCATCATCTCAAAGTTCTACTTCTTCAGTTGCAAGCAAGGATCCTTTCGGAAAATATAGTCCTGCGATTGATATTTCTTTTGTTCGTGGAATAGATGATGACCTTGCAGCAAACATATTGCCTAAGACACCTGGTGAAACTCTTGAAGACAACCGTTGGACCAAGTTATACCAAGAAGAATTAGGTATAAACGTAAAATATGATTGGACAGTAAAAGGTAATGAACAATCAGATGCATATACACAGAAAATCAATGTAACATTGGCGTCTGGAGAACTTCCTGATGTAGTTCTTGTAAATCCTTCACAGCTAAAACAACTCGTTGATTCAGATATGGTTGAGGATATGACTCAATACTACAAAGACTACGCTTCTGAAGATTTCAAGAAAATTATGACAGAAGAAGGAACAGGCAATGTTGATTCAGTTATGTTTGACGGTAAAATGATGGCTATTCCGGAACCTGTTTCAACTAATGAAAGCGCCCAATATTTATGGATTAGAAATGACTGGCTGAAAAAATTAAATTTACAAGCACCTAAGACTATGGATGATGTTTTAAAAATATCAGAAGCCTTTACAACCAAGGATCCTGACGGAAACGGAAAGAACGATACTATCGGACTTCCTATTACAAAAGATCTCTACAGCGGATGTATGGGAACAGAAGGTTTCTTTGCAGGATATCACGCTTATCCAAACATGTGGATAGAGGATAGTGCAGGTAAAATAGCTTGGGGTAGTACATTACCTGAAACAAAGGTAGCACTTCAGAAATTGGCTGACATGTACAAGAGCGGCCAACTTGACAAAGAATTTGGTGTCAAGGATGGCGGTAAGGTTGCAGAGACTGTAGCAGCTGGTAAAGTTGGTATGGACTATGGTGCACAGTGGAACCCGATGTATCCGCTCATAAGCAATTTTAATAATGATAATAATGCGGATTGGACAGCATATCCTATAGTTTCTAATGATGACAAAAAGGTTATGGTACCTTTGAAGTTCAACCAGACAAGAATATTTGCAGTAAGAAAAGGTTACGAACATCCTGAAGCACTTTTAAAACTTTTCAATGAACATGTAGAGAAGAACTGGGGTAAAACTGCAGACTTCAATAAGTACTACATGCCTGTTGAGAATGGTGGTGTAGGAGTGTGGAAATTCTCTCCTGTATGCCCTGCTCCTGTATTCAAGAACCTTGAAGCATTCGTAGCAATCGATGATGCAAGAAAGAGCAATGATTTCAGCAAATTGAAAGATGAGCCTAAGATTATACAAGGTAATATCGATGCTTATGCAAAAGGCGATAAATCACAATGGGGATGGGAAAAGATTTACGGTAAAGACGGTGCATTCCGTAATATGGTTGAATACAAGAAGAATGATCAGCTGTTAAAGGAAAAGTTTGTTGGAGCTCCAACAGTAACAATGGCTGAAAAGAAAACAACACTTGAAAAAATGGAAAAAGAAGTATTCATAAAAATTATAATGGGTGCTGCTCCTATCAGCGATTTTGATAAATTCGTAAGTGATTGGAACAAACTAGGCGGTGCTGATATGACAAAGGAAGTTAACGAATGGTATGATTCCGTTAAATCCAAGTAATATTAACTAGTTAACACAGAGAAGGAAAGGATACAGCCGTTTCATATCCTTTCCTTCTTGTTTCTAGGCCTAAATTTTTTACTTACAGTTTTATTCTATTTTTATCTATACACCTTAAAAGGGGAGGAATAAGCTTGAAAAATCTAAATATAAAAAAAGAACTACCCTTGCACCTAATGATCCTTTCGGGTTTCATAACTTTATTGATATTCAGTTATCTGCCAATGGCTGGTGTTGTAATTGCCTTTCAAAAATTTATTCCCGCAAAGGGTCTGTTTGGTCATCAGAAATGGGTAGGTTTTAAAAACTTTAAATATGTTTTAGATATGCCTAATTTCAACAGCATAATGTGGAATACCATATCCATAGCCATAATGAAAATCGCACTAGGACTTATTGTTCCAATAATATTTGCAATTTTAATAAATGAAGTTACAAATAACGCTTTAAAAAGAGGTATTCAGACACTAATATATCTTCCTCACTTTTTATCATGGGTTGTACTTGGAGGAATATTGATTGATATACTTTCTCCGTCCGGCGGAATTTTAAATTCCCTTATAAAGTCTCTTGGTTTTCAGCCTATATTTTTCCTTGGAGACAATAAATGGTTTCCTTCCACAATGGTATTGACAGAAACATGGAAAGAATTCGGCTACGGCACCATAATCTATCTGGCGGCGATCACCGGAATAGATCCAAGTCTTTACGAAGCTGCTCATATGGATGGAGCTAACAGATGGAAGCAAACATTACACATAACTCTTCCTGGAATGAAGATGGTTATTGTACTTCTCTTGGTATTAAGTCTCGGTAATGTTTTAAATGCCGGGTTCGACCAGATATTTAATTTATATAGTCCCCCTGTTTATCAAAGCGGAGACATTATCGACACCTTTGTTTATAGAATAGGCCTGCTGGAAGCCCAATACGGAGTTGCCACAGCGGTAGGACTGTTTAAATCAGTAGTCTCTTTCACGCTTATTTCAGTATCTTACTTCTTTGCCTATAAATTTGCAGATTACAGGATTTTCTAAAGGGGGTTTATTAAATGAAACGTAGAAAACTGAAGAAAGTCAGTGCATTTACAATAGTAAATAACTGTTTTCTCGTGCTAGCGGCATTACTTTGTATTATACCGCTAATTCACATATTAGCCGTATCATTCAGCTCCAGTTCGGCTGCTGCAGCCGGTAAGGTTGTATTCTGGCCGGTTGAGTTTTCATTAAATTCATATGCTTACGTTGCAAAAAGAGCTGCATTCTGGCACTCTATGTTGATTTCAGTTGAAAGAATCGCACTGGGTGGATTTGTTAACCTGGTACTTACTATATTATGTGCTTATCCATTATCAAAGGAAAAGAAGGAGTTCCGTTTCCGTACATTTTATGCGTGGGCGTTTTTTATAACGATGTTGTTTAACGGAGGATTGATTCCTTGGTATATTGTAATTAAGCAAATGGGATTGCTGGATAAGATATGGGCTTTGGTTCTTCCGGGAGCCGTTCCTGTTTTCAGCGTAATATTATTGCTTAACTTCTTCAGAGAAATACCAAAGGAATTAAATGAAGCTGCTTTTATTGACGGAGCAGGACACTGGACTACACTGTGGAGAGTAATAGTACCTGTGTCAACCCCGGCATTGGCTACAATAACTCTTTTCTCATTGGTAGGTCACTGGAATAACTGGTTTGATGGTATGATACTTATGAATAAGGCAGAAAATTATCCTCTTCAGAGTTATATTCAGACTATTGTTGTGCAGAGATCATACAGTATGCTCTCGAGACAGGAAATTTCAGAGTTGGCAACTATATCAGACAGAACATTAAGAGCATCTCAGATTTTCCTTGGAACATTGCCTATAGTTTTAGTATATCCTTTCCTTCAGAAGTATTTTGTAAAGGGAATAGTTCTCGGCGGAGTCAAGGGATAAAACAAAAATTGAGAGGTGATAATCTTAATGAAGGAAAAATATCTCTTGTGCTATACGAGAGAACCTCAGGACGAAATGATATATTCCCGAAAGCTTGCTTACAGTATGCATTTGGCATATAGTGAAGACGAACAGAACTTTGAAGCGTTAAATCATAATTCTGGAGTTCTGTTCGCCAAAGCGACGGATAATGAAAATAAAACAATGAATGCAAAGAGCCTGAAGAGCCCGTACATTTTTACATTGGCAGACGATTCTTTTGGAATCGTTGCCATTCGTACTGAGGCTGAAGGCGATAATGACCCGGAAAGTAAAGGTAAAATTTTATTTTTTGAAACTAAGGATTTTATTCAATATACTGAAGTGGGGTTAATAGACCTTCATTCGGACAACTTTATCCAGGATGTTGTATGCAACTTTGATAAGACTAAAGGAACATACACTATTTGCTGGAGTGAAGAAGGAAAGTGGTTTAAAGCAGAAGCAGAAGACCTTCATTTGATGGAAATAAGCTCCAAACCTCTTGCTATCGAACCTGTTAAATTACAGAATATTAGTACGAATATAGAAGGGATAAATCCTCGCAATATCATCACAGTTTCCGAAAAGGTTGGAAACAGGTTTAAATGCAGACTATCAACACCATATAATATCGGAATAGAAGTACCTGATAAAGTTACGGTAAATTCTTTTGAAGAACTTAAATCTGTAAAAGCAAAAGCAGTGTATAATGATGGAACTACTGCTTTTAAAACAATTGATTGGGACACTAAAGGAATTAATTGGAGTAAGCCGGGTAAATATGAGATTACAGGCACTGTTCATCAGGATCATTTTGAATTTCCTATAGCTATAAACAGAGCCGATCCTTGCATAAAAAAATGGAACAACAAATATTACTTTATTGCAACAAATGACGCAGACGGAAATAATTCATTATATATCAGAGAAGCGGATTCAATACCGGAATTGATTAATGCAGAGGAAAAATTGCTCTTGGATGCATACAAATATGATCATATAAAAGGTTTCCTTTGGGCTCCTGAATTTCATCAAATAGGAGAAGACCTGTATATTTTTCATGCTGCAACATCAAGTGAATTTTTCTTTATTGAATCACATGTTATGAAACTTAAAAAGGGTGGAAATCCAACAACAAAAGAAGATTGGTCCATACCACAACGTGTTTTGAAAAAGGATGGGACATTTTTGTGTGAATCAGGAAAAGTTATTTCCCTTGACATGACTGTTATCCCATGGAATGGCGAATACTATGCTGCGTGGTCGGAAAGACAGTTTGTTCCCGTAGATTTAGGAGCATGGATATATATTGCTAAAATTGACCCCGAAGAGCCTTGGAAATTAATTTCTGATCCGGTTGTTCTGACAAAACCAGATTACGGTTGGGCCAACAATCATGTTTTCGTTGATGAAGGGCCGTATGCAATAATAACGGATAAAAAACTGTTTCTTACTTTTTCCAGTGCTCTCGTTGATTCCACCTATGTAGTAGGACTGTTAACGGCTGAACCTGGTGCTGATCTTCTTGATATTAGCAACTGGACAAAAGGAAACTATCCTTTGCTAACCAGCAGGAGTGTACCGGGAGAGTTCGGACCCGGACATAATTCATATGTTACGGATGATGAAGGTGTAATTTGGAATGCATATCATGCAAGACCGGGAATAGAGGCACCAAGAAGCTCCGGCCTGCGTCGTGTTCATTTTGATATAGATGGATATCCTGTACTCGACCTTACCGAAGAAAGAGATTTAAACCCTGATTTAAGGAATGTAAAAACTAATTTAATGTTAAAATAATACATAATATAAAATGTTCGGTTTAAGGAGAGTGAGCTATCAAATGGTAAAAATGGTATTAAATGCTGACGTAAAAAAAGGTAAAATAAATAAAAACATATACGGACACTTTTCAGAGCATCTCGGAAGGTGTATATACGAAGGTTTGTGGGTTGGAGAGGACTCTGAAATACCAAACATAAAGGGATTCCGCACAGATGTTGTGGAAGCACTTAAAAAAATGAAGATACCTGTTCTGAGATGGCCGGGAGGATGCTTCGCAGATGAATATCACTGGGTAGACGGGATAGGGCCTAAAGAAAACAGACCTTGCATGGTAAACACCCATTGGGGTGGTGTTGTAGAAAATAACCATTTTGGAACTCATGAATTTCTGGAACTTTGCCAAATGCTAGACGCAGAGCCATATATATGCGGTAATGTTGGAAGCGGCACAGTACATGAAATGCAGCAGTGGGTTGAATACATGACCTTTGACGGTAAATCACCTATGGCTGATTTAAGAAGAGCAAACGGCAAAGATGAACCATGGAGTGTTAAGTATTTTGGCGTGGGTAATGATAACTGGGGCTGCGGCGGAAACATGACTGCTGAGTTTTACGCGGACCAATATAAGAGGTATGCAACATACGTAAGAAACTTTGGTGAAAACAAGATATACAAAATAGCAGGCGGTGCTTCGGTAGAT
>JAEYNY010000046.1 GCA_023412275.1 Bacillota bacterium | reverse complement strand
GTGCAATATATGCCGGAGCAGTAAAAGCAATGGATGTGGTTGGAAATCCTGTAGAGACCCTCAGCGAAGGTGCAGGAAAACTAAAGGAGGCAGTCGGAAGCTTCTTTGGTAGTGTAAAGGGTAAGCTCAAGGAAATAGCATGCAGCATTAAGTCAAAGGTAGCAATACTGGGACAGCCTGCACAGTTAATGAAGTTAATAGCCAACAAGGCTGTAGACATGGTACTGAACTTCATCATCTCCCATCCGCCATCAGCACTAATAAAAGCAGTATTTAAAGGCATAGAAGCCATATTAGGAAAATCCATAGTAGAGCTAGTAAGACAGTACATACCTGTTGCAGACAAGCTATTTGACAAAATTGCCGTATCAGGCCCTGTACAAAGTCTGATTAAGCCGCTGCAAGGACCAATAATCAAATCTACTTATTAAAGGCTATAGCACAATAAACAATATTTATTGTGCTATAGCCTTTTTTTGGTTGTTAAACAAAAAAATTTATTTACTTATAAAGTGAGAAGTTATAAATCAAAAAACAAGAAGGAGACTCCTCATGGAAGAACTCAAGACCATAATAGAACTCTTGAAAAAGATAAGGGCAAAAAACAATGTAGTATTCAATTCCTGTCAGGATGAAAAATTAATGCAGGATATCGAATACGGGAATTTATATCAGGAGTACTGGACATCTGATTTCAGACTCAAAAATGTCATTGGGCTGCTTGAGGCGGTAGAGAAGGAATTAATCAATGATAAGAGGACAGTTAAAAAATAATTTTCAATATTAGTTGTAAATTACATGGTGAATTTTCCATATATAGTGAACGGATTGAATCCGAAGCAAAGTAAAGCATATCTTTGATGAAAGGCCAAAAAATGATAAGTTCAGAATACAATGTAACAGGCATCCCTGAAAATCAGGGCGATATGGAAAGTACAAAAGTTTCAATCGCATATGTTTCAAGCCGAGAATACCTGTCGGATGAATTAAGGCGTCTTGATTTAATTTTCAGACGATATATCCGGGATGATACAGATGAGGGAAGTACAACATCGTATGCCGGTGTGGTTTTGTCAAAAGAGGAAATATGCGATCTTTTGGAAGAAGAAAATACATTTGGTCAGGAAACCTTGATAGATGACAAGATTAGCGAACTGGACCATCAAATCGCCAAAAGGCTTGAAGCAACCAGAGCATGCGGAAGACATATTTCACTACCGTACATTTCAAAATTACTCAATCTGAGTCCCTTTGAACAAAAATGTCTTGTTGCCTGCATAGCTCCTGAAATAGATCCAAAATATGAAAAGGTATACGGCTATTTTGAGAATGATACTTCAATAAAAACTCCGAGCATTAACCTGTTGATGAAGATATTTATACCATCAGAGGATGAAAGAATTGAAGCTAGAAAATTCTTCAGTCTACAAGCACCTTTGGTCAGGCTTTTGCTGGAAAGTGGAAACGATCTGTCAGATAACTGCATTCCATTGATATCACGTCACCTAAAATTAGATGATTGGGTAGTCAACTATTTATTGGATATCAATATTCTTGATTCACGGTTAATACATGTGGCTGAACTGATTCAAATAAGGCAAATAGAAAACATCAGCACTAATACTGAAAACGTTAGAATACTGCGTTTTATCGACTATTACAGGAATGGAAGGTCAAGAAGAAACCAAATACTTTACTTCTATGGCCCTGACGGAGCCGGCAAAAAAGAGTATGTACTATCAGTATGTGAGCATCTGGGGTTACCCCTTATTGTGGCAGATTTAGAAAAGATATTAAGCTCTGATTTACCTTTTGATGAAATTCTACGGCTGTTAGGCAGGCAGATTAGAATAATGGATGGTATTCTTTGCCTCGAAAACTTTCAGCTTTTGGTTTCAGAAGAAAGAAGCCAGCAGATAAGAATAAACAGAATCCTACAAATGCTTTATGAGTATTCTGAAACAACATTTATTCTCGGAAGAACTCAGTGGCATTTAACAAATACCGACAGTAGGTTTGCCTATGTTGCTGTAGAATATCCATACCTTTCTGCAGCAGAAAGAAAAAAATACTGGCAGGAGCTTAGTAGTAAATATCAGTTGGATGCAAATTTAAACCTCAATAATTTCTCTGAAGTTTTCCGTTTTACACCTGGCCAGATTGAAAATGTTCTTAGATTAGGTGAAAACTATTCAGTATGGAATGGAGCCAGCAATGGAAGGATTGAGACAAAGGACCTTACAAATGCCTGCTATACTCAATCAAACAGAAAACTTGGTGAATTGGCAAAAAAGATAGATACACTTTACACAATGGATATGCTTGTTTTGCCTGAAGATCAAATGTTACAAATGAATGAAATATGTAGGCAGGTAAAATACCGTTCAATTGTTTACGAAAAATGGGGATTTGAAAAGCGTCTTGCACTGGGAAAAGGGTTGAACATTATGTTCTCAGGTCCCCCGGGTAGTGGGAAAACAATGGCAGCAGAGGTTATTGCAAATGAAATAGGCCTTGAAATATACAAGATTGACGTCTCAAGAGTTGTAAGCAAGTATATCGGAGAAACGGAAAAAAATCTTGGAGAAATATTTCAAGAGGCCGAGACCTCAAATGTCATCCTGTTTTTCGACGAGGCCGATGCTCTGTTCGGAAAACGTTCCGAAGTCAAAGATTCTCATGACCGATATGCAAATGTTGAAATAGGCTATCTGCTTCAAAGAATGGAAGAATACAAAGGAATAGTTATTTTGGCAACAAACTTAAATCAGAACATTGATGAAGCTTTTTTGAGAAGATTGCACTTCAACATAGCATTTCCATTTCCTGATAAGGAACAGCGTAAGCTTATATGGTTGAGTATATTTCCTTCCGGGGCTCCGGTAGAGGACAAGCTGGATTATGATTTTCTGGCAGAGAAATTTGTTATGGCAGGGGGAAATATCAAAAATATAGCATTAAATGCAGCTTTTTATGCTGCTTATGCAGGGTGTCCCATAGGGATAAAGCAAATTATGCAGGCGGCAAAGAGAGAATACAAAAAAATGGGTAAAACCTTTTTGAAATCGGATTTTGACCCATATTATCAACTGATTGAGGTGGTGAAATAAATGGCTGTGGAAACCCGTACAGTAATCAGAGATGTCAGTGCAAGCCTAAAGGCTTTAATAAAAGCAAATGTTCCAGAATTAAATGATGACAGTTACATAACCTTCGGTTCCCCAAGCGATGTAGATTCAGCAAACATGACTCTTTCATTATGCTTGTATTATCTAACCGAAAGCCATAGCATGAGAAACAGTGAGAGAGAACGTATACCAGGGACAAACCAGTTATTTGACCCTCCTTCCTATCTTGACCTGTATTACTTGATGACTCCATATGCAAAGGACAGAGATACCGAACTTTTGATTTTGGGAAAACTATTTCAACTGTTTCATGAGCATGCAGTGCTCAGTGGAGATGACCTTAAAGGAAACCTGGCCGTGTGTGGAAACGAACAAATAAGGATATCCTACAATAATTTATCACTGCAGGATATAAAACAGTTATGGGAGGTATTCCCAGGAAAACCGGCAAAGTTAAGCCTGTCTTATCTTGTATCTGCTGTAAGAATGCCGGCTGAAAAGATAATTACATTCCCAATAATTACAGAGCAGCCAATACCCAAATATTACAATTTAAAAACCCATACCGAATTATCTCAAAAGAATACATGATGATTCAACAAGAGATTATGCAAAATTAACGAATATGATTTCGCATATTGAAAAATATAGCGAGGGCATATAGGTCCATTCAATAGAAGGACCATAAAAACAGTTATAACAAGGAGGACTTGAAATGCCAAATTATTTATCACCAGGAGTTTATGTAGAAGAAGTTTCCAGCGGAGTGAAGCCGATAGAAGGCGTAGGTACAGCGGTGGGCGCTTTTATCGGAATTGCTGAGAAAGGTGTTATTGGTAAAGCTATTCTGGTTACTAATTGGAGCCAGTATGTTAGTGAGTTTGGAGGATTTATCCCAAATGCATACCTAGCTTATGCCGTGTACAATTTCTTTGCGGAAGGAGGAACATCCTGCTATGTTGTAAGAGTTGCGGCGGCTGATGCAATGAAGTCTTATAGCATTGTAAAGGATAATCAGGGAGCAGACTTATTCGAAATCACTGCCCGTTCTGAAGGAGACTGGGGTAATAGAATTTCCTATGAAATAAGCAGTTCCACAAATGGACAGATCACTGGTTTCAAACTCAATATCAAGTATACCGAGAAGAGTTCATTCAGCGATGAGTACGTTGGAGAAGAGGTTGAAGGGGAAATTGTTGAAACGTTTGACAATTTACTTATAACTAACTTTGAAGAGAAAATTAATGAGGTGTCATCATTTATCAACGTAACGCCATTGGTGGACCTTAAAAAACTTGATAACAAAGACAAAGTTCCAATGTTCACAGGAAAAGATACTTTTATTGAATTGGCAAATGGCGTTGATGGAATCTCATACGTAGAGTACATTGACAGTGAAAACCAAAAGTTGGGAATCAATGCATTTACACCTGTAGACGAAATTAATATACTAGCAGCTCCTGACGTTGCAAATATGGATTCTAACAGAAGTATTATTCTTGCAATACTAACTTACTGCAAGAACAGAAAAGACTGCTTCTACGTTATTGATCCTCCACATAGCTTGACACCTCAGGAAGTAAAAGATTTTAAAGAGGGTGCAGGAGACTTTGTAGGTAACTCATTTAACTCTTCTTATGGCGCATTGTATTATCCATGGGTATTTATCAATGACCCACTTACAGGAAAGAAAAAACTTATCCCACCTTCAGGTTCAGTTGTAGGTACATATGCATATGTTGATTCAGCAAGAGGAGTACACAAAGCTCCTGCCGGAACTACAGACGGATATCTTGACACAGTAGTGGGTGTTGAAAAGATAGTAACTAAGGGTGAACAGGAACTTCTCAATCCTATTGGTATTAACGTAATCCGTTCTTTACCTGAGGGAATTTGTATCTGGGGCGCCAGAACTCTCTCATCTGATTCAGAATGGCGTTATATAAATATCAGACGTTTGATGATGTATATTGAAGAATCAGTTGACAAGGCAAGCCAATGGGTAGTTTTTGAACCAAATGAGCCAACTCTCTGGGGCAAGGTAAAGAGGAATATATCAGCTTTCCTGACAAGAGTGTGGAGAGATGGAGCACTCTATGGTTCTACCCAGGAAGAAGCATTCTTCGTTAAAGTAGACGAAGAAAACAATCCTCCGGCATCAAGAGATGCAGGTCAATTGGTAATAGAAGTCGGTGTAGCCCCTGTTAAACCGGCAGAATTTGTAATAATTAAAGTCAGCCAAAAGACGCTTTCAAAATAACATCCAGAGAGGAGATTAACCAATGGCAACAGGAAAGAGAAATGATCCATACAGAAATTTTAGATTCAGAGTAGTAATTGACGGTATTCAGATAGCAGCGTTTTCTGATGCAACAATTCCTGATATATCCACAGAAGCAGTAGAATACAGAGAGGGAACAGATGCACCTCATTCAAGAAAACTTTCAGGTCTTACAAAGTTTGGTAATGTAACCTTAAAGAGAGGTCTTACAGATACTATGGACCTGTACAACTGGCGTAAAGCAGTTGTACAAAAGGGCGCACTTAACAACAGAAAAAGCTTATCAATAATATTGGTAGATGAAGAAGGCAATGACAAAGCTCAATGGGATATCATTGAAGCATGGCCAATTAAATATGATGTTAGCGCATTAAGTGCAAAGGGAAATGAAGTTAGTATTGAAAACATTGAACTGGCACATGAAGGCGTATCAAGAGTTAAATAATCATAATCATTAGTCGGATTATTATTGAATTGATAACATACTGCAAAAATTAAATATTAGTATAAACGATCAAATTTCAATAACTATCCTTTTATTGTGTATTGTTGAGGAACAAAATGATGGTAAAGGTAGCTTCAACCCAGGTTTCAGGGTTGAAGCCCAACCTTTACATCAGCAAATCCATTGATTAGAAGAGGGGAAAATAGAATGGATATTTTACAAACAGAATTTAACTTTACGCTGCCCAAAGGTTACGTTGATGAAACAGGAACGGTACATAAGCAGGGAACAATGAGACTTGCTACTGCAGCAGATGAAATAATGCCACTTCGTGATGCACGTGTACAGCAAAACCCGGCTTACTTATCAGTAATCCTGCTTTCACGTGTAGTAACAAATTTAGGTACGCTTAAAATGATAACTCCC
Organism: Bacillota bacterium; assembly: GCA_023412275.1. Taxonomy (GTDB): domain Bacteria; phylum Bacillota; class Clostridia; order Acetivibrionales; family DSM-1351; genus Ruminiclostridium. The sequence continues at coordinate 24,480 of JAEYNY010000046.1, read as the reverse complement.
AGAGTCATAGAGGAGTTGTATACTTCTGACTTTTCCTATTTGCAGGAATTATACAACAGAATCAACCAGAATGGCTCTAATACTATAAAAACCAAATGTCCCAAATGTGATCACGCTTTTGAGGTTGAGGCTGAGATTCTGGGGGAATAACCGGCTACCCTCTCGACCGCCTCTACGAGGAGGTAGCCTTTTTGTCCTACTACCTGCACTGGGATTACAAAACCGTGCTGGGCTTGGAGCATTTTGAGAGAGAACGCTGGTGTAGGGAAGTAAGTGAAATAAACAAGCAGCTCAACGGAGATGAGGGCAAGAAAGATTTCTTTGAGGTTTAGGAGGATATCATGGCAAATATAGTAAATTTGGTAGAAAGAAGAAACTGGGTTCCCGGATACAGACAGGATCCATACCTTGCATATAACTTTGTAGTGGAGATCGATGGTATTGTCGTTGCCGGATTTACCGACGTATCAGGTTTGAGTATTGAAACCCAGGTGGAGCGTAAAACCTTCGGAGGAGAAAACCACAAAGAGTACACATTTTTAACTCAGACTAAATACAGCGATATAACTTTGAAACACGGAATCACAAACGATGACTATTTATGGAACTGGTATCAGAGAGTAATTAACGGCAGAATAACCAGAAAAAACGGTTCTATATGTCTGTTGGACCATTTGGGTAATCCAAAATTGTGGTGGGATTTCCTGGAAGCCTGTCCTATTAAATGGGAGGGCCCCGCATTTAGTGCCACAAGCAGTTCTGTAGCTGCAGAAACACTGGTATTGACCCATAACGGAATAAACATGCATAAGTAGAAATTAAAGGGTTAGGACGTAAGCATATGATTAAACCAAATAAGTTCAATAAATTTAATACGTCCTTTGCACAAAATATACTGAGCAAGTATGGCATCGGTAGGTGGAAAGGTCAATTTTCCAGACTTATTTTTAGAAACAGGTCTGATGTATTTTCCGAAGCCGGGGATCAAAAGGAACTTTTAAATTATACTGAAGTAAAAAAGTACAATACTATTTTGAAAGTTTATAAATATATTCACAATGCAACAAAAAATATGATAATACCCGGCAGTACACGGATTCTCACCATAAAACCGGCTCTATATTCCAAATCGGATAATTCCATTAATATTTCAGCTCTCACTGAAATTAGGAACAAATCCAATACAGAAATAACCAGGCAAAGTCAAACAGTTGTATTTAAGACGGATCAACTAAAGCAATATTTCTTACAAAGAGACGAAGAAAAGACAGTTTCAGTATTCAACCGGTTTGCTAAAAATATAGATAATCGAAAATGGAATATAACGAACAGAGTTTCTAATTATGACAAAAATCTCTACCAGATGACTGATGCCGAAGGCAAAAAAAATGCTCTTTCTCATGAGACCAATACAACGCTGCTCCAGACAAATCAGATAACAAAGGAACATTTTGAGCATAAACATCAAACGACCCTTGAGAAAGAAATAACATATAAAGAGGATAATGATAAAAGCACAGTAGTAAAGCAGTATTTATACAAGTCAGAATTGCCGGACGATATAAATGTTCAGCTTAAACAGAGTGAATTAATTCTTAATACTTTTACTATTGGAAAGTCATTAACCGTAAGCTCGTTGGGAATTTTTAAAAACAGGGTTTTACACGAAACCAGTATTGTAAATAAAAACGACATTATAAATAAAAACAGTATTATAAATAAGCTCCAGTCAACGGAGAAGTTGGGACATCCTCAGAATAGAGAGAGAAAGCCCAAGATTAACGAAGTACATAGTTTTTCCGAATATGATATGTTTTATAGTACTCAAAAACAGAATTTTAAGCACAATATCCTGCGAGAAAACGAATTAAAAGAAATAGAAGCTAATGAGTACGAAAAATTTGTTTACTTATTGCCTCAAAAAAATAAAACAAATACAAGTACGGATTTGGTTTTTTACCGACCACAGATAAAGGAAAAAGAACAGGAAAAAAAAGAAATTTTGCCAATGGATGTTATGCACGCAGAAAAAAATGTTTACGCAAAAGCAGCCTCCTCGTCAAAACCGGATAAAAAGCTTCAAACAATAGGAAACGAGGAAGTAAAAGTGCTGGCGGATAGAGTTTTTCAGATACTTGAAAAGAGGTTGGCAATACAAAAAGATCGGAGGGGTCTGAGGTAATGGCAGAAAAAGCACAAATAATCCCACTGGATTTACCCGGTGCAGAACCTATTTCAGTAATGTTTAATCCAAATGAATATACTGTATCCTTTGAAGGAAAATACACAGGAGAAAACGACAAGAAACAGTTTCAGATAGCTGAAACACCTGAGTTTAAAATATCCCTGTTTTATGACACATATGAGAAACGGGAAGATGTAAGGCGTGAAACAATGAAAATAACCAATCTGCTGGACCCGAGAGTTCCTGGAAAAAGTACAAAAAAGCCACCGACATGTTTGTTTGTATGGGGAGGTTACTCATATCGTGGGGTTATCAGTAAGATTGATCAAAAGTATACGATGTTTCTGGAAAACGGAACGCCTGTAAGATCATTGCTTGATATCACACTTATATCAGATAAACCTCAAAAACAGGTTGAACTTGACCAGGGCAAGGAGGCATGCAGAAAGCTATGGATAGTCAAAAGCGGAGACAGACTGGATCTTATTGCAAGTGAAGCACTAAAGGATCCTTTGAAGTGGAGAACAATTGCTACTGCTAACGGGATTATCAATCCATTCGGGTTCCCGGACAAAAATGATTTCGGAAGGACTCTGGTCATACCGGATTAAAGGTGGAAACTATGGGTACTACAAGTGTTGCAAATTACAAGATTAAACTGAACGGAACTGATTTGACTTCTGATTTATTCAATGCAATAGAGAATGTGACAATTGAGGATGAAATTAACATGCCTGCCATGTTTCGCATCCAGATGAATATGGTTGACAGTAATAACGGTAAATGGCGGGGGATTGATTTGAAAACCTTCAAGCCAGGAGACAAAATATCAGTTTCCATGGGACTTGACAAGCCTGAAACAATGATAAGCGGGGAGATAACATCTTTGGAACTGCTTGTAGCCGAACATTCCCTGGTTGAAATAAGAGGATACGATTTACTCCACAGGTTGCGTATGGGAACAAGGAACAAGGTTTTTACCAAGAAAAAGGACAGTGAAATAGCTAGCGAAATTGCACGTGAACATGGACTATCTCCCCAGGTTGATGAGACTAAAACTGTCTATCCCTATGTCTTTCAGAATAATATAAGTAACTATGATTTTTTGCTGAAGAGGGCGGCATATCTTGATTACGAGCTTTACGCGGATGATAAGAAATTGTATTTTGTCAAGTCACGTGCTCCGAAAGCCCCAGAACTTCCGGACTTCAATTACAAAAGGGATTATGAGGAATTGAATCTTGAGTTAAGGGCTTTAACCAAAGGAAGTCAAGTTACTGTACGTGGATGGAATGTAAAGGAAAAAAAGGAAATGGAATACGTTTCTAAAAAAGGGGACGAAACCACTAAAATGGGTGGAAAGGAATCCGGCTATGACATAACCGGAAGTACTATTGAGCAATCGCCGATAGCTTACTGGGTTGAAAACCTTATAGACATGAGTGAGGGCAAAGTTTCTGCAACAGCAGCATATAACAGCCTTCTCAGAGAATTTATATCCGGTGAGGGAAAATGTTACGGAAACCCTCAGGTCAGGGCTGGAAAATCGGTTAAAATTTTAGGAATCGATGAGCGTTTCAGTGGTATCTACTACATAGTTTCATCTATCCATAACATAGATAAATCAGGATACAAGACGACATTTAGAGTGAAGAGGACTGGAATATGAGTGAAGGCATTAGCATTTCCAATTTTACTGAATTTATTAATAAAGAAGAAAAAGTCTTTGGTGTAATGATAGGAGTCGTTATTAAGAATGACTCGGCAAATGATTCTGAAAAGCCCGGGCCCGGGTTAGTAAAGGTGCAGATACCTTTACTGGGAATGAAGGAGTCAAATTGGGCCAGGATGGCATCTTTTATGGCCGGAAAAGAGAGAGGGGCGTTTTTCCTTCCTGAAGTGGGTGACGAGGTACTCGTTGCATTTGAAAACGGTGACGTGAACAAACCGTTTGTAATCGGAGCCCTGTGGAACGGAAAGGATACTCCGCCGGAAAAGAACAGTGACGGGAAAAACGACGTAAGAATTATCAAGTCACGAAGCGGGAATATTATTCAGTTCACTGATAAAAGTGGTTCGGAAAAGATTACAATAAGCTCGACTAAAGATATTGAACTTTTAGCTCCGAATGGAAAGCTTTCGATCAATGCAAAAGAAGTTGAAATTAAGTCCTCAGCAACTACCAAAATAGAGGCATCTTCAGACATGACAATAAAGGGATCCACAGTAAATATAAACTAAGTTATTTTGGTTAATTAAATGATTCGAGTAGTGAACATAAAAAAAGGAGAGGTGTAAATGGGACAACCAGCAGCAAAGCAGGGAGATCGCATAACAGCGACAGATACTCATATTGAAATGGTTCCGGTAGGCTCAAGCACAGTACCGACGCCAATACCGAACCCGTTTACAGGGATAATTGACGGAAGTCTCAGTAATAATGTGAAGATTATGGGCAAGCCGGCTGCTACGGTGGACTCGACAGCCACTAATACACCATCTCATTCCCCAAAAGCAGGACCATTTCAAAAATCGCCAAAAAACAAGGGTAAAATTTCAGTGGGTAGTGCCACTGTTAAAATAAATGGGAAAAAAGCAGCCAGAAACGGGGATACGGCAATTACTTGCAATGACCCTGCCGACCAGCCTGTCGGAAAGGTAGTTGCTTCCGGATCCGTCATTATTGGAGGCTGAAATAATATTAATAAAAATATGACACCATAAAAAGGAAAACTTTTTATAAGACCAGTGAACTATTCATGTTAAACATTGGGGAAATGGAGGGTATATGGAAGTTATTGATTTTTTGGGAAAAGGACTGAAATATCCTGTTTCAGCGAAAAGATCAAAAGTACTTACTTCTGTCGGAGAGGAATCTATAAAAGAATCTATTATGCTTATTCTGGGGACAGCCAGAGGAGAGCGAGTTATGCGGCCGGATTTCGGTTGCCGTCTCAACGACATGGTGTTTTCATCCAATGATATGGGGTCTGCTACACTGATACAGACATATGTAGATGAGGCTTTACTTAATTGGGAACCGAGAATAGAAGTACAGAATGTTACGGCAACTATGAGTCAGAAGGAGCCTGTTGTAGAAATAAAAATTGAGTATATTGTAAAGTCCAGTAACTGTAAATCGAACCTTGTTTATCCATTTTATCTTGAAAGCGTGGGAAAATAAATGCAAAATATTTTACCAAAAATTGATCAACGTTGCCAACAAGATTTGGTTGACGAATTAAGACGTTTAATATTGTATTACTGCCCTGAATTTGGAAGCATAGATGATATTGCATCAGACAATGAACTGGATGCACTAATAAATATATTTTCAAATATGACAGGTCATATTACAGATGCACTCAATAAAGCACCAGACAAAAATTTCACAGCATTTTTAAATCTGATAGGAGTAAGTCCAACATCTCCGATACCGGCTAAGGCCCCACTTGTTTTCAAGCTAAAGGAAGACTGGGATAAAGAAGGTTTCATACCTGCCGGAGCAAAAATATCAGCCCAGCCTGAAAATCATCCGGAAGTTGTATTTGAAACAAACAGCGACCTTACTGTTATACGGCCCGAGTTAGTAAGAGCCGTGAGCATAGATCCTAACCAGGATCGGTGGAGCAACTTGGACTATCTTTTTGCAAAGGAGCCTTCAGGAATTGAAGCAGAGTTATTTAGAGGCGAAGACCGGATAACGCACCGTTTATACATAGGTAACTCACAGCTTTTCAGTTTGCCGGGTGCAACAGTTAATTTAAAATTCAATCTGCTTGAACAAACTGATCCAAAGTATAATGTTCGGTCTATACAAACAGATGAGAAAAGTACTGTTATTGAGTGGTATTATTTTGATGATAAAGGTGAATCACAACCTTTACAACTGGTAAGCGGAAGCAATCAGTGTGATTTGAAAGTAGGCAGTATTTCATTTTCCGGTACGAAGTGTATATCTCAAAAAGTCATATCGGGTTACAACAAAAGCAATATGCTTAAAAGTTGGAATAATAATTGGATTTATGCCGAATTAAAGTCATCCATAAGTGATGCGGGAGTTATACCGGAATTAGAAAACATTAAGCTCAGTGTCGACATTGCAGCGGAAGGACTTAGCCTTGAGGCAGCACTATTCAATAATGCAGCTGTGGATTTGACAAAGGATTTTTACCCATTCGGAGAAAGACCGGTATTTAATGATACATTCTATTTTGCCTGCAATCAGGCTTTTTCTAAGGGAAATGCAGATGTTACTCTGAATGTGACACTTTCAGATGCAAAAGATGCCCCTAATACGGAAAACATAACTATCGCGTGGGAGTGCTGGAATGGAAGTAAATGGATAGAATTTGCAAGAACTGGCAAATCAATTGATCAGAATAGTACCGAAGACAATAAAACTATAGTTACGAGTATATCGGGCAGTATCGAGTACGATGAAACGTGTGCATTAACCGGGAGCGGAAAAATAAAGTTTAAATGTCCCGATGGAATACAATCCACAGATATTAACGGTGAGAATAATTTTTGGATTCGCCTTAGAATTATCAGGGGAAACTATGGAGAAGATGGCAGATTTACATATAATGGGTCAAATCCTACTTACATCGATCCTACTTTTGTACCTCCCTCAATAAAGGAATTTAAAATAACCCAATATACTTCTCCGGAAGTTTATCCTGAAAATGTTATCACAGAAAATAACTTCATAATGGTTGATAAAACTGCAGAAGACCTGCAAGACGGAAAACCATTTAAGCTGTTTTCTACCTGTGTTGACACTGATCCTACTTTATATCTGGGTTTTGACAGAGACATAAGCAATTTGCCGATTTCAATGTTTTTCCCATTGACGGGAGATCAAGTCGGAGAGAGTCCAATGGTGGCCTGGGAGTATTGGAATGGAAGAAAATGGTTAACCATATCTATCAATGACGCGCTAAGGGATTTTACCAGAAGAGAAATACAGCTTCTCAATGTACCCTTAGATATTGAAAAATCACCTCTTTTTGGAACAGAACAATATTGGATACGTGCAAGGCTTGAAAAAGGTGGATTCAGTATTTTCCCTAAAATCACAGCAATATACACGAATGCAGTATGGGGTACTAATTCAAATACATTGGCAAATGAGATACTGGGTTCAAGTAATGGTGAACCAAATCAGACATTTCAATTTTCCCGTACGCCTGTTTTACCGGGACAGGTGGTTAATATACAGGAAATGGTTGGGAACGGACCTTTGGCCAAGTGGGAGGAAGTACAGACATTTTCTTTGTCGGCATCGGACAGCCGACATTATATGCTGGATTCCAACAACGGTGTACTTACTTTTGGTGACGGGAGAAACGGAATGATTCCTCCGGCAGGAAAAGATAATATTACCGGTTCCTATAGGTACGGCGGTGGGGCCGCAGGAAATGTAAGTGCCGGAACTATTAAAAAGATGTGGGATGAATATCCCGGAATAGATTCGGTAGTAAATCCTGTTGCGGCAGATGGTGGTTTTGACAGAGAAGAGATTGAAGAAGCAAAAATAAGGGGACCGCACACACTGAAAAGTATGGATAGAGGTATAACCTGTGAAGATATTGAATGGCTTGTGCGGGAAGCAGCCCCTCAGATTGCACTTGTTAAATGTTTTCCTACAATGGACAGAAAACTTGATTTCGTACCCGGAAAAGGTACCGTTATTGTAGTTCCGGATTATAATCATCCGAAGCCTGTTCCAAGTCAGGAACTTCTTAGTGAGATTGACAGGTACCTTGCCTCACGTATACCTACCATTATGAATATCAAAGGTCAATCTCAACTTGATGTAATTGGACCTGACTATATACGTATAGGAGTTGAAGCCGATGTTGTATATTCTACTCCCGAATCTACAAAAATCATTGAAGGTCGCATTATAGATAATCTCAAAGAGTTCTTAAATCCTCTGCGAGGGGGACAGGAGAAAACAGGATGGACACTTGGTAAGAATCTGTATATTTCTGAGGTGTGTTCTGTAATTAAAAACACTCCGGGAGTCGACTATATAAAGGACATAGCCGTAAAGGCTTCAGTACAATGCTATACCCTCAACATCAGAGCTTTGAACGACGGACCTTTCAAACCGAGTATACTTTACCCCACATATAGTGCTGTAAAAACCAGGGATAACCGTATAGTTTTTGCACTGGCACAGAAACTCACACCGGCTAAAGATGTTAAAACCTTGCTTGTAAAAGGCTTCAGAGAAGGTGATAAAATAACGCTCAGTTATAGAAATTGCCCTAAAGAAGATTTGATTGTTGAAGCTGTGGAAGGTGATATTTTGCAGTGCAGGACTTACAGCGGAGAACCGGTTAAGACGGTTTATCCTGTGGGAAGTGATATTCAGACAGACGTTACTCAAGATTTGACTATACGTTCATTTATACTTAATCAAATCTCAGACCAACTAGAAACATTCTACATTAAAATAGCAGTCCCTGAAGCACGCGATACCGTTTATCTATGCAGGAATGATGAATATACAAATACAACACCTCTGAAAATCAGAGAAGTACGTGCCGGAGACGTCTTTCTTGAGGAAGATGAGCTGGTATACAGCGGTGAACATATTATAAACAAAAAACTCGAATTGAAATTTCCATACCTTTTGAACGGAGATACAAATATAATCCATGATTTAAGCAGTACGAAGACAGAATGCCGTATAGGCGAGATATTAAAGGAGGACAGAAGGTATCTGGAAAAAATAAGTGATGCATCGGGGGCAGATACTTGTGATTATTGTTTCCCAAAAGAGGAATAAATGCAATAATATGCCGCTGGAAAATCACAAATAGATTCATGAAAGGAGGTACCAGAAATGTCACTGCCAATCCCAAATCTTGATGAAATTAATTTTGACGATCTGGTAAAGGAAGCAAGATCATTGATCCCGGTTTATGCTCCGGAATGGACAAATCACAATCCATCCGACCCTGGGATAACACTTGTTGAATTGTTTGCATGGCTTTGCGATATGATTATGTACAGGATTGACCAGATTCCTGAAAAAAACTATATTCGTTTCCTTAATCTATTGGGTATACAGTTGGAGGAAGGGGAGAAACTTAATTCAGGAATCCGTCGTGGTATTGAACAGCTTTCGGAATGTTCCAGAGCAGTTACAACCAAGGATTATGAGATATTAACCCAAAAGGCACTGATGGAGAAACCGAATTTAAAGGAAATGTACCCTGATTTGTCTGTTCGAGCAATATGTCTTGCAAACAAAGATATTGAAAATCAAAAAGAAGAAGGCTTTGACCAGTTTGGTCATGTTTCTGTAATTCTCATAATGTCAACTGAAAATCAGACGGAGTTGATGAAAGAGACATCTGAAATCAAACAATATGTCAGACAATATCTGTCAGAGCGAAAAATACTGACAAACCGTATTCATGTGGTAGATCCGGACTATCAGGAGGTCAGGATTACGCTTCAGGTAGCCGCAAATGACAATAAATTAACAGATACTGTCAGAGAAGTAATAGAAAAATATATAGATCCAATCACAGGAGGTGAAGACAAAAAAGGTTGGCCGTTGGGAAGAAGTCTCTATGAATCTGATATATATTACCTTGTGGAAGGGATTAAGGGAATTGACCATGTTAAGCAGATGGAACTCGAAGCTCCCGAAATAAAATCCTACCAGTTAATTAAATTGAAAGAATTGATCATCGAGGTGGAATCATGAGTAATCAGGAAAGCAGCAAATATATCGAGTTTCTCCCAAGAATTTTCCAAAAAGGAAATGATAATGCTGATAAGGGAGATTTTCTAGGCCGCCTGCTAAAGGCATTTGAACAGATTTTTGCAGGTAAAACCGAGAGACAAGAAACTCTGGGAATTGAAGAACTTTTGGACAACTTCGATATGTATCTTGACCCGGAGCAGGCACCTCCGCAATTTCTTGAGTGGCTTGCCGGGTGGGTTGCCCTGGAGCTTGAAGATGGAATCGTCTTTAACGGAGTGGAAGATATTAAACAAAGAAATGATGCTCCAAAACAGATACTTCCATTACCTGAAAAGCGTATCACTATTAACAGAAAAATGATAGGGACTGTTGTTCAATTATACAAAAGACGCGGAACACTCAGTGGCTTATTGGAATATCTACAGCTTTACGCAGGAGAGGAAGCAACTGTTTCTTTAGATGAATTCCAGGAGACAGCAAGGATTGGAGAGTCAAGAAAGATTGGCAGGAATACAATGGTTGGCAGTTCTTTACCTTGTTTCTTTTCTGTAAATGCCACTATTCCGGCACACAGCAGGAGTATGCTGGATAATAAAGTTGGCTTGATACGTAGAATAATAGAGGATGAGAAGCCATTTTATACTAACTACAGGCTTAATGTGGAAATACCTGAAATGCGGGTCGGGTGTTCAAAGGTTGGAAAAGGGACTTTGCTTGGCGGGATGATTGAGGATTAGGCTCATAAATAAAATTAAATTGAATATTCGGAGGAAGTGGCAAAATGGCAGAAAAATTGGAAACAGAAGATTTGAAAAAACGAGAATTAAAAAGAATGAACTATTTTGACGGACTTTTTTTGGATAAAGATGATTACAAACTTGATCAATACTATCAAAAAAGGCTTCAACAGCTTCACAACCGATATCTGCATACCTGGGGTATATTATACGGATTGGAAGTTGTTCCGTCTCAAAATGATAGTTGTTCAATAGAAGTTACTGAGGGAATAGCAATAAACCGGGTTCTGTCAGAAAGCGGTGAGAGCACAAGTCAATATATATATGTAACTGACGAAACTCCAAGAACCATTAATTTAAAATCGTGTGATTCCGGCCAAAGTATTTACATTTATCTAAGCTATGATGAAGAACTAACTGACAGAAATGATCTTGAAAAGGGTAATGGCCAGTATATACATGTCTGGGAGAGGGCAAAACTTGGTTACAGTCTACAAAAGCCGGACAGCGACGGGGAGAAAATAGTTCTGGCAAGGGTTGTGCTTGATGGTAATGGAGGCATAAACACTGTTGTTAAAGATAAAATTTTCACCTGTGAAGATGACGGTGTTTCAATAAGAAAGTACGCTGGACCTGCAGGGTCAGTTATTTCTTTGGAAAAAATAATATTCAGGTTGGTAGAGGATCTCAAAAAATTAAGCGAAGGCGGTGATACTGCTGACGTAAATATAGATGATCTGGAAGGAATGCCTTTTATACAGGCTGCCTTGCTTACCGATAAAAATATTCTGGGACTGGAAATCAATTCAGAATTAGCAATGTTCACAGGAGACGTCAACATTGCAGGTGATCTCTCAGTAACCGGCACCCTTATAAATGAAGGTTCAGGACAAACGGATCTGGAGGTTTCAAACTCATTTGTACAGGTAAACAGTGATTCAGGTCAGGATAAGTGGGAATTAAAGGATGGAGGACTTGAGGTATACAGAGGGTTTGATGATCAAGAAAAATCTCTGGATGCACGTATTGTATGGTCTGAAAGCGAAAAATGCTGGAAGATGGGGTATGAAGGTAGTCTGTTTAATATAGCGTATGGTTCTAATTGGGACAGTCTTATAAAAAATGGTTTTGCAGATGATCTACATAAGCACTCTGAAATTAATTACAAAAACGGCATTGCACTGAAAGCTGATGAGAACGGAAACCTGTTGTCAAAAGGAAATCTCTATATGAGTGACAAAACCATCTGGCTCAGAGGGTCGGGTAATACCAACCACGGCTTGGGATGGTTTGGCAACGGAAAGTTGTTTGCAGGTCTCAATGTAGACGGTCCTGTATTGTTTGGGCAAAAAGGTGGAGTACTGGGAACTACAGAAGGAATTACAGAAGGATCTAAGGAACAAAAACCTGTACTTACATGGAATAACCTGGGGAACGTCGGAATAGGAATAGCAAATCCAAAGGATGATATGCTTGAAGTGGCAGGAAATATGCGTATACTGAGCCAGTCAAATCCTTTGCGTTTTACTTCTGCATGGACGGCTTTTCCTGATTCTTCATTTAACTGTGCCGAAATATCCAATGATACTGGTATATACAAAGCACTAATGATAGTTGGAAACAAATCTGCTGATCAGGGAAAGCCCATATCTGAGCAAAAAAGAAGAGTAGCCATATGGGACAGGCTGGATGTAAACGGATTCCTTTATGTGAACGGTAATATGCAGTTGACACAGGCGATTACACCAAGTGCAGGAAATTCAACAGACAATGGTATTGTTTTCCCAAGTGATCCCGGGGGAGGGGCAGGAGACAGTGCTTGGATCAGGTACTATCCCAGAAGCGGAGAGGCCTGTACATTGGAGATAGGAACTTCAAACGACGCTGATGACAATATTTCTCTGATGGCATCTGGCAATGTCGGAATAGGAACCTTAAATCCAAATGACAAGTTGGACGTAAGCGGTTGGACAAGGCTTTTAAGCGGCTCCAATCCTATAAGGTTCACATCATCCTGGAGCGGTTTTCCTGATCTTGCACCTAATCAGGCTGAAATATGTAATGATACTACAAATTATAAGACTTTAATGATTGTGGGAAACAAGTCAGGAAATCAGGGCAGAAAGGTTTCTATTTGGGATAGATTGGAAGTAAATGGAAATCTTAATGTAAACGGTGATTTTCAAACCACATGTGCCATAGTTCCAAGTGTCGGCAACTCCGAGAACAATGGAATAACCTTTCCAAAGGATTATTACGGTGGAACCGGTGATTGTGCATGGATAAGGTACTACTCTGATGCAAGTCGCGGCGGTGGCGAAAACATGACACTTGAGATAGGCATATCCAATGATGCCGGAAACGGCGGATATTATGGCGGCGGTGACCGTATAAAGCTATCTGCTAGTGGCGGCGTGTATGTAGACGGATATTTCTATTACAGTTCATCAAGAGACTTAAAAGAAAATATTACAACACTTTCAACGAAGAAAGCCAAGCAAATATTGGATGGAATGAATCCCGTTACGTTTAATTTCAGGGGAGACACTGAAAAAACAACATTGGGCTTTATCGCGGAAGAAGTGCCTAAGAACGTTGCAGCCAACGATCAGAAAGCTATAAGCCCTATGGAGATAATTGCGGTATTAACTAGTGTTGTAAAGGATCAAAGAAAGGCGATAACGCAGTTACAACAAAAAATAGAATCATTAGCCCGTTAGGGAAATACAATAGAGGAGGTTTGTTAAATGAAAGAACAAATGGAGGCAAGAATTAAAGAACTAAAAACTGAACTTGAGTCAGGACAAAAGGTAATGGAGGAATTGGAAGTAAAGCGTACTAATATCCTATATACACTTTTGAGAATCAATGGTGCAATACAGGTACTTGAAGAGCTTGCACAAAAAGAAGAGTCCTCTGATCTTAATGAGTAATCAACCATTCATTGCCGAGGATTTGGCAGCATTTTGAGTATCCGGAGGAAGAGGAAATGGGAAAAGAATTTAAGAGAATGAACTATTTTGACGGACTCTTTTTAAAGTCTGAGGACTATAGACAAGATAAAGATTATATTAAGAGAGTTCAGGGATTACACAACAGGTATCTTCATACATGGGGAATAGTCGCTGGCCTGGAAGTAAAGCCTGTATTGGAAAGCAGTATGGAAGTTGCTGTTGCGGAAGGTGTTGCACTGGATTTAGCGGACGGGGAGATTTATGGTACGGATTTAAAGGAGAGTACCAGCAGACAAATACTGATTTACGAGGGACATCCTGATAATCCCCTTGATCTTTCGGAGTACGGGGCAGAAGAAAATATATATATTTACGTCAGCTACTATGAGGAAGCAGCCGACCGGGATAATGAAAAGGGTCAGGGACGTGAAATACATATTTGGGAAAAGGGAAAGATTAGCCATAGCAATATAAAACCTCTGGACCGCAAAAAAGATATTATTTTAGCAAGAGTTGTACCCAGAAAAGTAACAAAGGAAACTATAAATAGTGATGGCAGCAGTACCTTTTATGATGAAGCTGTAATAGACAACACATGTATTTTTGAAAACGATGTTGACGGTACACCACTGAGGGTATTCGCCGGGCCAAGAGCAAAGGTTCTCCCACTGGAGCAGTTTAAATTCAAAAAAGGCGAAGATACCAAGGACATGCCATGGATTGCACATCAAAAAGATCAAGATTCTACACCTCTTACTTTGAATTCAAACTGGGTTAAGTTTAAAAATAACGTGATAATACAAAAAGATTTAAGCTTTTCAGGGCAATTAATTTATAGAAAGAAAAATGGTGAGGTTCAGGAAGAGCTTTTGGCAAAAGAACCCTTCATGCAGGTGAACAGCCTGACTGATGACAGCCAAGAGCTGAAACTTAAAGATGGAGGCTTAGAGGTTTTCCGTGGCGGTACCAACAGTTTTCCTGATGCAAGAATTGTATGGTCTGAGGCTGATAAAGTGTGGAAAGCCGGACTGGGAAACGACCTTAGCCCGATTTTTTATGGAGCAGAGAGGAACGTTTTAATAAATAAAAGTTTTGCTGACAATCTGCATAAGCATAGTAAACTGGTTACTCCCAAAGGTACAATACTTTCTGCTGACAATTCAGGGGATATATCCCTATTTTTGGATATGGCATTACCTGAAAAGAATCTATTATTTTCGTCAGAGACTTCAGGATTGTTTGGGGAGCGTAAACCTTTTGCAAATCTCAACATTGAAGGGCCAGTATTGACAGGTGCTAGACAAGGATTTCTGGGAACAAAGGGAGAGAGTGAAAAAACGATTCTTTCATGGAAATCATTAGCCAATAGAGCAAGAGTCGGTATTGGAACTGTGAATCCGGCAGATACAATGGAGGTTTGTGGCAGCTCAAGAATACTCGGCAGCCTCAACCCAATAAAGCTAACATCAGAATGGACAGGATCTCCTGACCTAACAGCAAACCAAGCTGAAATATGTAATGATACAACCACACATAAAGCACTTATGATTGTCGGAAACCAATCTGCGGGTCAGGGAAGGAAAGTGGCTGTATGGGACAGACTGGACGTCAATGGGATGCTAAACATCAATGGAAAGATGCAGCTATCAAAGAGTCTTAATCCGAGTACTGGGACGGGAAACAAGGGTATTGTTTTTTCGGCCGATCCTGGGGGAGGATCAGGAGATCTTGCCAGAATACAATACTATCCGAGGTCAGGTGAGGCTTGTACTTTGGAAATAGGTACTTCAAATGACAGTGATGATAACATTTTTCTTAATTCATCGGGAAATGTTGGAATCGGCACAATTACACCAACGGACAAATTTGATGTAAGTGGCTGGGCACGTTTTAACAGTGGCTCAAATCCGTTACGTTTTACATCTCGATGGAGCGGTTTCCCTGACATATCTTCAAAAAACGCGGAAATATCTAATGATACAAATGATTACAAGACCCTGATGATTGTTGGAAACAGGTCTGCCGGTACAGGAAGAAAAGTTTCCATATGGGATAGACTGGAAGTGAATGGAAGCTTAGCAGCGAAAGGTAATTTCCAGGTCAGCGGAGCAATAGTACCAGGTGTCGGAAATTGTGATGTAAAGGGAATCATGTTTCCAAGAGACAGCTGCGGGGGAAGTGGTGATGCAGCATGGATAAGGTACTATTCCGACACACTTCGCGGCGGCGGTGAAAACATGACGCTTGAGCTAGGAATATCAAATGACGACAGAACCGAGACAACCACTAGGTCCTACTTTGTAAATACTTGCCCGTATTCATGGGTAACAAATCCATGTGGTTACTGGAAAACCGAAACAGTTACAATCTTAGGCAACAAAGGTGACAGAATGCGCTTCCGGGCAAGCGGAGGAACATATATTGAAGGAAACTTTTATTATACATCAACAAGGGAATGTAAGGAAAACATCGGCAAATTGGAAGCGGATGCAGCAAAAAATGCTGTAGAACAGCTCGAACCGGTAGAGTTCAATTTCAAGGGGGACAGTAAACGAACCACAATAGGCTTTATTGCAGAGGATACCCCGGATATGTTTACTGCAAGTGATAAAAAAGCAATAAGCCCCATTGAAATACTTACGATTCTGGTGAGCGAAGTAAAAGATCAGGAAAAACTAATTAACAAATTAAAGAAAAAGGTCTCAGCAATAAAGGCCTGAAATAAAAATCTTTAAATAAACAGAAGTTTTTTAATGTTAAGAATAATTCAAAAAATGGAGGAATTAAAATGAAAGAAAAAATTGAAGAACGAATTAAAGAATTGAAAAGTGAATTTGAGAACGGTCAAAAGTTATTGGAGGATTTGGATGCAAAACGTACAAATCTAAATCAGACTCTTTTACGAATAAGCGGTGCGATCCAGGCTTTGGAGGAACTAATGCCGGAAGATAAGGTTCCTGAGTAATATTCCATGTAACAAAAACTTTACATATTTAATTGTGTATACATAAAAGTGATTGGTACGGGAAAATTTGAAAAAATTGGAGGAACGAAAAATGCCAAATGAAATAAAGCCAAATGAAATCATGCGTATGAAGTATTTCGACGGACTTTTACTAAAAGAAGATGACCTCAACCTTGACCAAAATTATCACATGAGGCTTCATCGACTTCACAACGGATATTTTCATGACTGGGGAATAGTAGACGGACTGGAGGTTACACCTGTAGCAGGTTACCTACAGGTTAAGGTTTCCCCAGGATATGCAATTGACAGGACATTAGACGAAGATCTTAATGATATGGTCGGTAGGGATATATGGATATGTGAGAATCATCCTGACAATCTTATAAACTTGTCTAATCAACCCATAAACCAGGATAGGTATATTACTGTAATATATAAAGATGATCCTGATAAGGTAAGTGATAAGGAAACTGAAAAGGTTGAAGATACTGAAAAGTATATTTGGGAACGTGGCATAATAAATTACAAAGAAAAGGAAAACCTTGGGAACCCTAGTGAAGAGATTATACTTGCACGTATACGTATAATCGAAGAAGCAGGACAAAAGAAAATAGTAATAGATGATAAGGAAGCCGATGGAACGCAGCTTCGCAAATATGCGGTTTCTAAAGGTGATTCACAAGAATTTCGTAAGATATCTGTGGGGGATAAGGGAAAAAGCTTGCTCCCGTACATAAGTGGGCCGACAGATGATGAAAGAAGGCTTTACCTGGAAAAGCACGGACTTGCTACTGAGAGTGATGGACTTATAGTCCATACACCTTATACTTTGTTTTATGGTCCTGTAATCAGTGATACATTAAAGACGAATGGTAATGTGGATGTAAATGGAACATTTTCTGTTAAGGTGAATAAAGCCGATGCACTTCAGGTAGATTCTAATGGAGATGTTTCCATAACAAACTCTGCTGAAGTATCAGGGAATCTTTCGGCAAAAGGAGACCTTAATGTAAGCGGTAAAAGTACAACACTTGATACAGAGCATGTTGTATTGACAAGCAATATACTTACTGTTAACAAGTATACCAAAAAGCCGGATGAAACCGAACCAAGAAAAGTGAGCAGCGGCATTGAAGTATACAGGGGTGGGGATGTATCAGAAGCAAAGCTGGTGTGGGATGAAACTGAAAAAAGATGGAAAGCAGGAACTCAGGACAGTCTTCATAAGCTCGCGTATGGCCCGGATTGGGATGCAGTACACAATGGAACAAATGTAGATACCTTTCAAAATGAATCAAAATCCGTAACCCTTCACAAGCACAGTAAAATATGGGACAGCAGTACGGAGAGCAAAGAAGTATTAACAGCAGACGAAAAAGGTGATATCAATATCGCGCAAAACTTAAATGTAAGCGGAAGCGTGGTAACTGATCAGGGTATTGAGGTTCCACAAAAAACCCCTGCCGCAAATGCTAGACTTGTGTGGAATGAAGAGAAACAAAGTTGGCAGGCTGGTATAGGAAATAATCTCAATAATATTCCATATGGAGAAGCTTGGGACAATTTGATTGCAAAAACTAATGCGGACGAACGTCATCACCACTCCAAACTTTTTGACAAAGACAACCAAGAGGCCATTGGTGTTCAATTAAACGGGGATGTAAATGTCACATCAAGTATGACAGTAGGCAAGGACCTAAAAGTTGAAGGGACACTGACAGTACTTAATAATGCAACGGAAATAAAGTACGTACAAAAGACTGTTTCAGATAACGTGATAGTTGTCAATAAGCCGGAAACTGAAAGCGAACAAAAACCTCTTTCAGAAGGTGGGTTGGAAGTATACCGTGGTGACGGACTCGAAAATGCAAGGATAATATGGGATGAAGGAAGCGACAGTTGGAAAATGGGGACAGGCAAAGAAATGTCTGTAATACCCGGAGGAATAGAGTGGGAATATCTGACACATGGCCAGGTTGTTGATAACATGCATGTTCATGGAAGCCTTGCAATGGAAGATGGGACAGTCGTTGTTTCAGTTGACAAGGACGGTAATGTGGCAGCTGAAAAAAATGTTGAGGTAAATGGGAATCTTACTATAGACGAAAATGAATTTGTCATGGGAGATGTTGATGTAAAAGGTTCTGTAACAATAGAAGGAGACCTTACTGTTTTAGGGGCATCAACCACGGTAAATCAGAAAACTCTTGAGGTAGAGAACAGTACTATAATTGCAAACAAGTATTCAGTGAATAGCTCACCTGTTGAAATTGAGGGAGGATTAGAAGTATATCGAGGCGGTAACGTCCAAAATGCAAAGCTTCTTTGGAATGAAAAGGAAGGCAAATGGAAAATCGGTACGGGAGATTCCATGAATGACATTATATACGGACATAACTGGGATGCTCTTGTACAGAGTCATTCAGCCGATGGACTTCACACACATGCAATCATCTCAGATTCAGAAGGTAATGCTGCAATTGATGCTAATTCTGCCGATGAAATCGTTATAAATAAAGCTGCAAAAGTTTATGGAGGTATTGACGTTGATGGAGAAGTAAACATTCTGGGAGACCTGAATGTAACAGGGTCAATAACTTCCGTCGAAAAAACGGATATGAAGGTTCAGGATAATGTTATCCTTCTTAATAAATTTGAGGGGGATAAACCACCTATAAATGAAAGTGGATTAGAAATATACCGGGGAGATTCCCAAGAAAAAGCCAGATTGGTATGGGACGAGTCGGCATCGTTATGGAAAGTGGGTATCGGGGGCAAACTCAATGAGCTGGCTTATGGAAACAAATGGGGTAATCTGACAGATAAAAGAAATGCCGATGCTCTTCATAATCATGGTCAACTTTTCAATGAAAAAGGAAACATACTTTCATTGAGTACGACATCAACAGGAAATATCGATGTAAGGCACGACTTGAATGTCAATCAGGATCTGACTATAGCAGGAAATCTTAATGTTAAAGGTAAAGTCACAACAATACAAAGTAAGAATATAGATATTGAAGGTAATATACTTACAATGAATAAGGCTGAGTCAGGAGAACTTTTACAGGGAATAAGCACATATTCTGTCTTCAGGGGAGTAAATGAAAAAAGCGCAATATTGAGATGGGATGAACAGAAGACTGCATGGAAAATAGGCTTATCGGAACTCGCTTGGAATATCGAAAATAGTGGTAAAAATGTGAATGTGCCAGTTGATTATACGTGTCTTATAGTTAACAAAGATGGTAGCATACAGGCTCCTGCAGCAACAGTTCTTAATGATTTTCATGCAAATAAAGCCATTATAAGTTCACTTGATGTCAGCGAGCCAATTAATGCACAAAAAGGTATTCAATTTATCAGCAACTCCGCTAATAAGCCATATATAAAATGGAGCGAAGATAAGGCCCAATGGAAAATAGGGGTTGGAATTGGAAGTGAAGAAGTAAACTGCATCAGTGCTAAAAGCTCAGGATATGTGGGAATCGGAAATGATGCTCCGAATGCAAAACTCGATGTAAACGGTAGTGCTATTGTAAGCGGGGATATGAAAATTGGTGGCAAAACAGATATCAAAGGTAATCTTTCTGCAGGAAATACTACTATAAATGGAAGTATTACAGCAAATGGCGGTTTAACCATAAATAAACAAGGAACTGAAAATAAAGTAGTAAGCGCTATAGAGATAAACAGAGGAGTAGACAACGATAATGCCATACTGGAAAATGCAAAAATAATATGGGATGAGGAAGAGAAAATTTGGAAAGTTGGATACGGTGACAAATTAACTGTACTCAATGTTAACAACGCATTCAAATCCACAAAACTGTATAACACAAGCTCCAATGAAGTAGTTGTAAATATCAATGAAGTTTCTAATGTTGGTATAGGTATAGAAAATCCAACAGCCAAACTACAAGTTGTTGGAAACGTAAAAATAACCGAGGAAAAGAAACCAGACGGATCAAAGTTTGGTGGATCACTCGAATTAGATGGAAAAGTTACGGCAAAAGGATCATTTCAATTGTCAAGAGGCAATGAAAAAGCTGCCGTGCTTTGCTGGAGTGAGGATAGAAAGAGATGGCAGGCAGGAACAGAAGGGAACTTGCAGGATATTGTTAGCAACCCTGATACTTTGTTTACCTCTGGTGGAACTAAAGTAGTTTATGTAAATAGCGATAGTAATGTCGGAATCGGAGTAGACGTTCCCACAGCAAAACTTGACGTTAACGGGAGTTTAAAAGCAACCAGCATCAGCTCTACCGGAGACATTACGACGAATAACGGCACAATAAAGTGTGCAAATGCTAATGTAACAAGTGCACTGCAGGCTAGCAATGCAAGTATAACCAATGATCTGACAATAGGCGGGAATCTAGTTGTAAATGGTGATACTGTTACAGTTAATACAAAAACACTAGAAGTTGAAGATAATATTATAACCCTAAACAAATACAATCCTCAGACTCAGCCGGTTCCAACTAAAGCAGGAATAGAGGTGTTCCGCGGTGGTACAGCTAACAATGCCCAGATTATTTGGGATGAACTGAGTAGTGCATGGCAGGCAGGTACAACTGGTACGACTGGTACAATGAAAACCATATGCTTTACCGACCATACTCACTCAGAATTTAACAATAGCGGAATATCAGATCTTACTTCAGTATTAAAAGTAAGTAATGGAAATATAGGCATAGGAACTTCAGCTTCTTCTACAGATAGACTTTCCGTATCAGGTAATGTTGGAGTTACTGGAACTATGACGGCTTCTAATATAGTTGTAAACACAAAACTTACTACTCCTTCGTTGGATGTTAATTCAAAGTTAACAGTAACAGGTAACACAACAGTTAATGGAACATTAATAACTGATTATACAAATGTCAAGAACAAATTGACGTCACTAAGTGCAGAAATAACAGGTACACTGTCAGCTGGAGATACTACAGTCAAGGGACTATTGACTTCAGACAACGTAGTAATAAATACAAAACTTACAACTGGCAATACAGTAGTAAATGGAACGATGACTACTGATTATGCAAATATCAAGAATAAATTGACATCACTAAGTGCAGAAATAACAGGTACACTAGCAGCTGGAGATACTACAATCAAAGGAGTATTGACTTCAGATAATGTAGTAATAAATACAAAGCTTACAACTGCAAATACAGTAGTAAATGGAACTATGACTACTGACTACGCGAATGTAAAAACTAAACTTACATCCAAAGATGCTGATGTCACAGGAGTGTTGACTGCAGGAACCCTGACAGTGGGTGATGCAACAATAAGTAATAATTTCACGGCAAACAATGTAAAAGTAAGTGGTGCATTAAATGTCGCCAATGGAATTGAAACAACGAGAAGTGACAAAACTACTAAGGCTAAGATTTTCTGGGATGAAACCACTACTTCCTGGAACGCAGACACAGGAACAAGTAGTGACCGAATAGCCCTTAGTAACCATACACACAATACTCTTTATGCAAAAACTAACCCGATTGTAAATGTAAGTGATGATGGCAATGTAGGAATAGGTAAAACTCCTGAAACAGGAGTGAGGTTGTCTGTTGACGGTGGTATCGTAGCTACAACCCTGACCCAGTCATCATCTAGAGAATTCAAGGAAAATATTTTAGCACTTCCTTTAAAAACTTCTTTGGATTTACTGAAAAAACTTAATCCTGTTACATTTGATTACAAAAAAGACAGCCATAAAAAACATAATATTGGTTTTATTGCTGAGGAAGTTCCGGAAATATTTACGAGTGATGATTGCAAATCAATATCAGTAATGGATATTGTAGCTGTATTAACATCGGTAGTAAAGAAACAACATTCTGAAACAATAGCAATAAAGAAGCAATTGGCTGCATTGCAAAAACAAGTGGCCGGATTAGTTGGAGCCTAAAACAATTGAAAAGGGCTGTTGCACAATGAATAGACTATATTCAAAGGGCAGCAGCCCTTTTATTTTATTGACATTTAACCCATTACATTAATTATTGTAGACATAAATTAAACAAGTGTTATATTATGGTTATATTGGACATATTAAAGATTATACTATTTTATTGAGGTATTTATGGAGACAAAAAAGGTTGCTGAAATAGCGGTATCAGCTGGAGAAATATTATTGAGTAATGGAGCAGAAGCTTACAGAGTAGAAGAGACCATATCAAAAATATGCAATTCATACGGTTTAACCGGTGAATGTATTTCAAACCTGACAGGAATATTTATTTCAATAACAGGTCCGGATGGTGAAATGGTTACATCAATAAAAAGGATACGTCAAAGGCGTGTGGATTTATACAGAGTTGAGCTTATAAATTCCTTTTCAAGAGGTCTAATGGAAAACCCTTTGTCCTATGAGGAAGCAAAGAGAATTCTCACCGATATAACCAATGCTCCAAGCTTTAACCTTGGAATAAGACTAATGGCAGCTAGTATGACTTCTTTTGTATATACATTATTTTTTAAAGGAACAGTACCTGATGCGATAATAGCTTTAATAATTAGTCTGGGTATATATTTTATTCTTCAAAAAATAGACGAAGTTGGTTTCTTTCAATTCCTCCAATACTTCCTATCCGGGTTATTGATAGGAGCATTAAGTGTCTCGATACAACATTTATTCCCAATCATTAACAAGGATAATGTAATAACCGGAGCAATAATTGTACTATTACCGGGAGTATCCCTTACCAACGGTATAAAGGATATATTATATGGGGACTACGTTTCGGGACTTGCCCAATTTGGCGAGGCGATGCTTATAATTATTGCAATGAGTGCTGGTATAGTAACTGCACTTTCACTATTTATGAAATGGATGTGATTCAAATGCTTCAACAAACTATTTTGGCTTTTTTTGGAAGCATATTTCCGGTCATATTATTTAATATTGATAGAAGAAAAATACTCTGGGCAGGTCTTTGTGGGGCCATAGGCTGGGTTATATTTAGCCTTGTTTCTGTAAACACAAACAGCCCAATTCTTTCATCTTTTTTTGGTGCACTTACTATTGGGATTTACAGTGAATCCATGGCAAGAATACTTAAAACACCAACCTTTGAATTTTTGATACCAGGGATATTTCCTCTGGTACCTGGAATGATGGCGTATAGGACGTTGCGATATATAGTAGAAAACAATATATCGTCAGCTTTCAGCAGCGGAACCCAGACCTTGGCAGTAGGTGGTGCAATCGGGTTTGGAATAATGCTTTCAACTACAATTTTTAAATTTATATCAAGAATACAAAAAAATAGAAAAAGTAAGTAAACAATTATATTATTTTAACTACTGTACCTATCGAAACAAAATTGCCTAATTCAATTACCTGATCATTGAACATTCTTATACATCCATTTGAAACATCTTTTCCAATAGAATAAGGATTATTTGTTCCGTGTATCCCATAATCACCATTTGGTGCATTAAGTCCCAACCACCTTGCTCCAAATGGCCCTCCTGGATTAATAGCGCGGTTGACTATTCTGAAAGTACCTTCGGGTGTGGGCGTAGATGCTTTACCCACAGCAACAGGATAACTTTTGAATACAATATTATCCCTATAAAGGGTTAACTTATGCAAACGTCTATTAATAGTAATTGAGTAAACCGGTCTGGATAAATAAAAGGGTTGCTGATGAAACATGGGCATTCTCCTAACTACTTATATTACTTATTATTCAAAAATGCTTAAAATGTTACACTTATCAAGAAGTTTTAGTTAACAGAAAAATATAAACTTTTGCAATTTCTATATATTAAATTACGACAAAAAAATTCTACAAATATTATTGACAGAACTAAAATGACATGATAAACTAAAAAAGTCGCTCGGCAATGAGTGATTTCTAAAGATGGACTTTGAAAAGTAAACAGTG
>JAEYNY010000040.1 GCA_023412275.1 Bacillota bacterium | reverse complement strand
GCTTGACTCTGTTCTTTGGCCGGTTCAGATTCAAGCTCTTTCTTTTTGATTAATTTATAACCATACTCTTCAGCAATCTTTTTTGCTCTTTGTAATTCTTGATTCTTAATCTCTAGTTTTAGTTCCTCGTCTGTCCCTGATTTCCAAATACTCGCATAATCCTTAATAGTATATATATTGGGTAGATTTAAACCTCTTTGATCAACCTCTATTAGTTCTTTCTTTTTTAGACTTTGAATAGTCCTAATAACAGCTCCCTTAGACATCCCACATTGCCTACTTAGTGTTTCAAGTGTAGGATATGCTTGCCCTTCGATTCCGTTTATGTCCGTTCTAAAGTCGAGATATCGTTTAAGAAGTATAAAAACCATTTTTTCATTTCTATCCAATAATTCTGAATCTAGGAAGTCGTGATACACCTTAACGTAAAGTCTATCAGGATTTACAGACTTAACAATAAAAGATTCATTGTTAGCCATCTGTTATACTCCAATCACTTAGTTTTTTGTAGATCTTTTTTTACTAACTCTAAAACGTACTCTTGAATAGTCTTACCTTCCTGAATTGCATGAATCTTAATCTCTTGATGAAACTCTGGCTCAACTCTAATGGTAATACCTTTTCTTACTTCATCTGCCATTCATATACCCCTTTCTTTTAATATATTAATGTCAGTATATCAGTTTTACATCAAATCATCAAGTAGTTTAATCTATTTTATGTCAATCCATCATTCAAGATAGATTGAATGATTCTAAAAAATAATTATATTTGAATAATTATATTTCGGGTTTCAAAATAGAACTTCTTGAATTCTCAAAATAAAACTTCTTGAATTTCTAAAATGGAACTTCTGGAATTTCCAAAATGGAACTTCCATTGTATTTACTGGTGTTATAAGACTTATTAGCTTCTAGTTTACTTAATTCTATATTCATTATTAACGATTTATAGGCCATTTAAGGCTCTTTTTTGATTAAGGCATATATTTATACCCTACTGCATTTTAAAGCCGAATTTGGGGCAAATTTTCACAATAAAATGCGTGATTTATGCGCATTAAAAAAGCACTCTCAACCAGGTGTTAAACCTAATTAAAAGTGCTTACTAATTTAATATTATTTAAGAATTCTTGCTCTAACATATTCTAAATTTCCCTTATAAGGTGTTCCAACTAAATACCATTTCTGTCCGTCTGGTTCCCATGACATTTCCATAGTTGTTTTAACCCATTCATCATTAACCATGACTTCCAGACTTTCGCCACAATGGAACCCTTCAACTTCCCATAAATCTGTTACTAATAAGCCATAGCGTTCATTTGAGTCATTGTAACCTAATCTACCCATGATGTATTGTTTTGGCATATTAAAGCCCCCTTTTTTTATATTCATCAATAATTTGATTTACAAAAGCAGTTGAACTTATACCAAGTTGCCTACTCGTGCGTGTAATGTACTCATGGTTGGAGTCACTAAAAGCCATATTAATACGCTTTAACTTTTGACCTTTTTTCCCTTGTGTTGTTCCAAGTTCCTTTTTTACTTCTTGTACTTCTTGTGCAATGTTTGAATGATTTATATTCTTAGCTGGTGTAACTTCCTGTACTTGTTGTGCATTGAAAAATAATCCTTCATCAGCTCCGAATGAACTACTTTTTTTTATTGCCATAGTCTTCACTCCTTCACTAATTCATCTACAAAAGCCATATAGTCTAATGCCGTTGTAGACGAAGGTGCATACTTAATTAGAGGTTTTCTTACTGCTTGTGCTTCTTTTACTTTTATGCTTTCACGTATTGTAGTAGTAAATACTTTTGTTTGCATTTGTTCTGCTATTTTATTTAAAGATTCTTTAACTTCTTTTGAAAGGTTAGTTCTTTCATTGAATTTTACAAGTAATAACCCAGAAATCTTTAATTTTTCATTTTGTCTTTTTTTGATAGCGACAATACTTTCGTTCAATTGTGATAGTCCTTGTAATGCGTACCTATCAGCAGTAACTGGAATAATAACTTCATCTGCAGCAATTAAAGCATTAAAAAGTAAGCTATTCATGGATGGTGCAGTATCAATGATTACATAATCAAAATCATGTAATTCTGCTAATGCATCTTTAAGACGATATAGACCGTCTACATTCCCATTTAATATTTCATCTGCTCTTCTTAATAGAGGATCTGACGCAACAATTTTCCCACTGTCTGTGCTTTGTATAGCTTCTTTAATTGGTATACGGTCAGTTTCCAGTAAAACATCATATAAAGTCGCTTGTCCTTCATACAATGCTTTATATGTATCAGTACTATTCCCTTGCATATCTGCATCAATAAGTAGGGTATTATATCCTTTTTGTTCTATCATTGACGCTATTGTTGTTGCTGTGGTTGTCTTGCCTATTCCACCTTTTTGATTTGCTACCACTATGGTTTTCATAATATCACTCCTTCTTGTACTTCTTGTACTTATTATACCTACTGTACATCTTGTACCTATTGTACTTCTTGTGTATTGATATGTCAAATAATTTTAAGTTAGTATATAGGAATACTAGCTATACTATATATGAGAGTTATTACACCTTTCCATAGTTTTATATACCCCTCGAGTATGAAAAATTACTTGATGTGTGGGTGGAATAGATATGATGGTTTCATCATTTAAAAATTGATTTATAAATGTAAAATACCCCAAGTATGTAACATACTAGATTTTCTTTTATTTCAACGCAGTATATCGAATAAGTATTGACGAGCAATAAATTAACATATATTATAGAAATAGGGAATTATTTGTATGATAATTTCATAAATTTAAAACACATATTTAAAAGGGGAGAAAAAATGAAGAAATTGATTAAGGGTTTAAAAAAAGCACTTGTTATTTATTTAGTTTTATGTCTATTTTCTACCATTACAGTAAATGCAAGAGATGGCTATTATGATGCTAAAGCTAGCAGGAATATTCAAGATTCTAAGGAAAAAAGAGTTAAAGATAAATTAATAAAAAAAGGGGTTCCTTATACAGATGTTGAATCAATTGAACCAAGTGTCTTAGAAAGATTCGATAATTCTGAAGATATTGCTATAGATGTGAAGTATTATCGAGTTGAAGCAGATGGAGATATCGAAGAAGTATTAGATGATAAGGAAATAGAATCTGTTTTAGAAAGATATGACCCACAAAGTTTAGAAGATGATAAAGAATTTAAGATTAGTATGAATCCTCTTGAACTTTTAGGTAATGAAAAGGTGGAAGCTAGTTATATTGACCAAGTGAATTCATATGACGGATATATGAGAAGTTTGATTATGGCTACTGCTACAAATAAAAAATATAATGGTTATAAAGTATATAATGTATATTCCACTAATGTTTGGATTAAAACTCCTAAAAACAGAAAACAAGATGTTGCTTCTGTATGGATTGATAATACAATGGGAATTATATCAAGTAATAGCACATTTCCGATAACAACAACTACTTTACATGAATATACAGAATGGATTCCCTATAATAATACTTATAAAAAGGGAACGGTCAGCAGACATAATGGAAAATTATCTGAAGTAAATTGGAAAAATTATAGTGTGTCTGGCATATGGAGTCTTCCAGATGATAAAAGTACACCGAATAGTATTAAAAATATTTCTGATATGAGGTGTACAATTGATTTTTATGTATATAGTAAAAATACATCTACAACAACTTTTGAAGCATGGACTGAATATTTTCATCAGGAAGCAACGTGGGAATTCAAGCCCGTACTTTCATTTGGAACAGGTGGAATTGGCTTTTCATTTAGCGGTAATCATTCCAAGTATATGTTTGAAGAAAAGCCTAGTGCAAAATGTGATTTGAAGATAAAATAAATTTTACATATGAAAAAGGAGATTCTTGTTATGAAAGCGATAAAATCTATACTAGTAGGAATATTTTTCTTACAATTATGTATTATCACGTTTTTGTTTAGTAATAATTATCTGAGTACAGATTTAGAGATGTTATCAATTATTTTTTTACTAGTAGGGATTTGTTTTGTGATTAGAGGATGGTTGTTAAAAGGTAAAGAATAAAAGATGAATATATTATATTTGGGGACAAAGAAAGTAGCCTGGCAATATTTCTGATTGCCAGGCTACTTTCTTTTTACTCCTATCTTATTCTTGCTCCGATTCTAGCATTTCATTTTTGTATTTATAGAAAGTCATTTTGGAAATTCCTATCAGTTTCCAGGTGTCCTCATTGCTTAGTGAACCCCCAAAAGTATTATTATATTTGCGTATTTTCTCTTTTGCTTCTATTGATTTCTTTGTTGTTAGCTTACTACCTTTAGGAAGTCCTATTTGTTTACCATCCAATTTAGCAGTTTTAATACCCTCTTTTGTTCGTTGGTGTAAATCATCTACTTCCTTTTGTGCTTGAACAAATGCAAGTTTTATCTGCTTTTCTGCCAATTTTGATATATACTTTGATACTACTGATACAATATCATTTACTAGTTCATCTGCGTCTGTATCACTTGTGGAAATTGACAATTTAATCTTACCATCTGCTAAACTTCTATAAGAATCTGTATTAATGGTTTGCTCCTTAAGAAATATAAGATTGACACCTCTATTATATAATTCCATATAGGTATTAAATCCTTCATCTGCGTTCCTGGACATCCTAGAAACACTATCAAATACAATTGTATCTCCTTCATGTACTTTCTTGTATAGCTTATTCCATTCAGGCCTATTTAATATCTTTGTTCCAGTATATACTTCTTGTTTTATTTGTGCGTTTGGAAAAGCTTCACTAATATTTCTTATTTGACGTTCGATATTTTGCTTACTTGTAGATATTCTACAGTATCCATAAATCATACTATCACTCCTTTAGTCTTAATACTAACGACCGTTACTTTTGATACTTATATAATACCATGTATTAACAAATAAATCAAGTACTTTTAATACTTTTTTATGTTACGTTACTTTTAATACTATTCGGTAAGTGGTTCGGTAATAGAATCAAAAAACTCTCGAAGCTATTGTAAAATAAGGGTTTATAACACTTTTTGATTAATTAAGGTATAGCAGATTTAATGAGTTCGAAAAATGCAATAGAAAAGTGCCTTAAATCCTTTAAAATAGGGACTTTCAGCACTTTTCTAATTATATTATAGCTTTATTTTAAATATTATTAGGTTATTATTAGGTGAGTTCGGATAAATACCCTATTTACAAGGGTTCCAACATTTCTATAGTTACTTTTTCAACCTCATACTTTTCACTACAAAACCCTGGAAACCATTGATTTTACTGGCTTTTTATCAATTCACGTTTTAAAGCTCTCATATCGTATCAGTTCGGTAAGTATATAGAACAACCATGTGTAGACTATTTATTATCTATTAACCAAACAATGAATACAAAAAGGATTGTAAAGGATTATTGCAAATCTGTAATGCAGCATTCAAGACATTCTCTAATGTATTAAAGGAACTATCTATCTCATTCAATGCTT
>JAEYNY010000031.1 GCA_023412275.1 Bacillota bacterium | reverse complement strand
AGGAAGGGATAAATCCATAAAGGCACTCGAAGAGGCAATGATCAATGACCAACTGATTTTTCTTGTTGCACAAAAAGATGCTTCGGCTGATTCTCCCGGTGCTGATGATATTTATTCAATCGGTACTATATCAAGGGTTAAGCAGTTACTTAAACTTCAGGGTGATACAATAAGGGTTCTTGTTGAAGGCATAAATAGAGCTGAAATAAAGAAAATTGTGCAGGATGAACCTTTTTTCATTGCAGAAGTAGTTGAGACAAGTGTAGAAGAAGAGGACTTTGTCGAAAATGAAGTAGAAGCATTGAAAAGAAGGTTGGTTGCGGCCTTTGAGGATTATGTAAAACTAAGCGGAAAGGTTTCTCCAGATACAGCCCTTTCGGTTGTGGAGATTAGCAATATAAGTCAGGTTTCTGATATTATAGCAAACAATATACCTCTGAAGGTTGAGCAGAAACAGGCCATACTTTCAGAATTCCACCCATTGAGAAGGGTTGAAAAACTGCTGGAAATTCTATATCAGGAAACAGAAATACTTGAGATTGAAAAAGATATAAATTCAAAAGTAAGAAAACAAATAGATAAGCTCCAGAAAGAATACTATCTTCGTGAACAGATGAAGGCAATTCAAACTGAGCTTGGTGACAGAGAGGGAGTTGCCGGCGAGGTTGAAGAATACAAGGAAAAACTAAAATCAGCCGGGCTTCCGGAAGAGGTTGAAAAGAAGGTTCATAAGGAATTGGACAGACTTTTGAAGATGCCTCAGGGCTCTGCTGAGGGAGGTGTAATAAGAACCTACCTTGATTGGATATTTGATTTGCCGTGGAGCAAATCAACACAAGAGCATATAGATCTGAAAAGTGCAGAAGAAATTCTGGAGAAAGACCATTACGGTCTTACAAAAGTAAAGGAAAGAATAGTAGAATATTTGGCGGTTCAAAAGCTGAAGAACAGCCTGAAGGGCCCTATTCTTTGTCTTGTAGGCCCACCAGGAGTCGGTAAGACATCCATCGCAAAGTCTATTGCAAAAGCACTGAACAGGAACTATGTACGTATTTCTCTTGGCGGTGTTAAGGATGAGTCTGAGATAAGAGGACACAGAAGGACATATGTTGGTTCAATGCCCGGAAGAATAATATCAGCCTTAAAACAGGCAGGCTCAAACAATCCTTTGATACTTCTGGATGAAATAGACAAAATGAGCAGCGATTTCAGAGGCGACCCTGCTTCTGCAATGCTGGAAGTACTGGATTCAGAACAAAACTTTGCTTTCAGGGATCACTACATGGAATTGCCGTTTAATCTGTCAAATGCATTGTTCCTAACAACTGCAAATACTTTAGATACCATTCCGAGACCACTACTTGATAGAATGGAGCTAATAAATCTTTCAAGCTATACTGAAGAGGACAAGGCAAATATAGCTATGAAATATCTGCTCCCTAAGCAGATTAAGTTACATGGTCTTACAACAAAAAATATTAGAATTGACGAAGAAACAATAAGAGATATAATCAATTACTATACTCGTGAAGCAGGGGTAAGAAATCTCGAAAGAGAGATAGGTTCTGTTTGTAGAAAGGTTGCAAAGGTTTTAGTTTCTGAAAACAGAAAATCCGTAACCGTAAACAGAAATAATCTGGAGAAATTTCTTGGAGTGAAGAGATTCCGGTTTGATTATGCGGGAGAAAAGGATGAAATCGGTATAGCAACTGGCCTTGCATGGACTCCTGTAGGCGGAGATACACTTTCAATAGAAGTAAACCTTATGCAGGGGAGCGGAAAGTTGGAGCTTACAGGGCATTTGGGCGATGTTATGAAAGAATCTGCAAAGGCTGCTATGAGTTTCATAAGGTCAAGATGCACTGAATTGAAGATAGATGAGAAGTTTTACGAAAAAAATGACATACACATACATGTTCCCGAAGGTGCAATTCCTAAAGATGGACCTTCAGCCGGAATTACACTGGCAACGGCAATGGTATCAGCCTTGTCAGGACTACCGGTAAACAGAAAAGTAGCTATGACAGGTGAAATTACGTTAAGAGGAAGAGTCCTTCCCATAGGCGGACTCAAAGAAAAGGTGCTGGCTGCACATAGAGCTGGAATTGAGACAATAATTCTTCCGGTAGATAATAAGAAAGATATAGAAGAAATACCTGAGAATGTAAGACAGTCTCTAAACTTCATATGTGCTTCGGATATGCATACAGTATTGGAAAATGCACTTGTTCATAAAAAGGAATAGATAAATAAATAATGATTATTGTCAGACAGCTTTCAGCTTTTCATTAAGAAAACACTGTGTTTTTTATGAAAAGCTGATTTTTATTTAATAAAAAACGGCTTAAAATTGTAAAACAAAATAATTGCTTTAAAACAGCTATATTGCATGATATTCCAAATAGCTGTCTTTTATTTGAAAAAAAATTAAAATAAGAAGGATTTTTATGAATATATGGCGAATATAATATTTTGGGGATAATTATGTTGACAAATTTAATATTAAGAGTTAAATCTGGAGGACCCAATGACATATAGTATAATAGCTGCTGCAACTATACTAATTACAGCTTTGCTGGCTTTTTACTATCTATATAAATCAAGAGAACTTGATTTAGGTACTTTAATGTCGATTTCATTAGGAGCGGCTATTCTTGGCATCACTTTTAATCCGGCTTATACTATTATGTTTGGATACATAAAGAGATTTAGAGATATTAACCAGAAGGTTGAATTTTTATTTTTTATGATCATAGCTTCTATTTTCTTTTTAATTCTGGTTTTTACCATAAGCATAGTAGTTTCTGTTTGCCTTCCTGACCGGCTAAGTTCTATAAATTGCAGCATTGCACTTGAACGATTTTTTGGAAGGAAAAAAAGTTATTTTAAACCTGAAATATCGGAAAATAAGACACCCGAAGTTCCTGAAAACAATGAAAACCTTGAGGATTTGTCAGTTGAGGCAGATTATGAATTGACAGCTATCGAAGAGACTGTTGCTTGTGATGAAATTCTAGAAGATACTCCCATACAAGAAGTTGCCGAAGAGACTTGTGCACCTGTTAATGAATCAGAAATTCTAATATTAAAAGCCTTTGACTGTAAAGTAAAAGGGCAGAAAGAACAGGCTGTTCAGTACTATACAAAGGCTTTAGACTATGGTAGCCTTAGCAATGATATGGTTTTTTGGGTAGTATTGGACATTTGTACACTGTATAAGGAACTGGGACTTAATGACTTGGCTTGCAGTATCTTGAGCAGTGTTGCAAAAAGGTATGAAAATGAATTGAAACCGGAAGTCAGAGCGGAAATTATCAAAAATCTAAAATGATGGAATTGTTTTACATTTTTAAGGAGGTCAGCTTAATGAAAAAAACTGAAGAGGTAATAGGTTTACCTATAATTAGCATTTGTGATGGTGAAGAAGTTGGAAAGGTAAAGGGAGTTATAGTTAATGCTGCAAAAGGTGCAGTTGACTATGTGGTAGTAGAGAACGGAATACAGATTCTAAATGCAAAAGTAATTTCTGCAAAAGATGTAATTGGAATCGGTGAATACGCACTGACGATTGAAAATGAAGCTGTTATAAATGATATTAGCAAAATACCGGCTGCCATAGACCATCTCCAGAAAAACATACCTGTTAAAGGCACAAGAGTTATGACTAAAAAGGGAAGTTTAATAGGTGAAATAGGGGATATTTATATAGATGAAGATAACAGCTGTTCAATATTTGCACTGGAGTTTATTTCAATTAAAGGCCAAAAAAATATAAGATTAATCCCACGGGAAAGTGTTATAACCTTTGGAAAAAACCTAATAGTTGTACAGGAAAATGTTGAAGCCGCACTTGCTGATGATATTTCAAAGCTGGAGTCAGGAACAGAAAACCATGGCCCGGATACAATTCAAACAAACAATGAAATTATTGACGAAAATATTGAATCAGGTTCAATGAGTGAGCTTATGGAAAAGAAGCATCGTGATTTTCTCAATGGCAAAAGAGTATCAAAAACCATATATGACAATGAGGGAAAAGTATTAATAGAAGAGGACACTCTCATTGACGAGGATGTATTTGACCTGGCAAAAGCATATGACAAGGTAATTGACCTGGTAATGAATAATAAATAAATATAAAACCGGCTGTAGCTAAAGCTGCAACCGGTTTTAATGGTTTTATTAAAAGTAAACGTTTAAAGTTTCTAAAGCGTTTTCTTGGATAATTCTTTCTCCGTATTCATTCAGGTAGCCTTCAAAAAAGTTGGCATTTCCCACATGGGCAGAATACTCATCCATGATTATCTCCAGTTGAGGAGAGGATGAAGACCCGGCAAGCAGAAGGTAATAGCTGCTTTTAAACCTATAAACAGCACTTTCACCGTTGTACAAAGGATAAATTCGTTTTGCCAATTGGCATAAGTCTTCAATTGAATCAAAACAGTATATGTTCAAAGTGGAGCAAACCTTGCTTTTTTTCTTTTTCTGCCTCAAATCAGAATTCTTATACTTGCTTTTGATATATTTTTGAATGGATTCAAATTCGCCGTCTGAGTCTATTTTTGTTATAGTTACAACAAATCCGTCCTCGTTTTCCGGAGAGGCTTCAAATACCAGTTGCGAATCCCCGGATGCAAATCCGTACTCTTCTTCGGCACGTTCCATCATATCCCAGAATAATTCCTGGGCGGCAGGTGAATTATAATTCAGAGAAGAAATATCAATATTTCTTTCCTCCAGGTCATTTAATGTGATTGTGACCCTCAGTACATTTTCATTAACTTTTTCTATTCTCATTCAATCACCAACTTACTTTAATTAATTTAATCTGGAAAACCTGCTGAACATTAATTTTTTAATAGTTTACTATATTATACTTCGAAAATAAATAGTTGAGAAGTAATATTTATTAATAATATACTTTGAAAAGACATGTAATATCTATAAATACAACCATATAATACAATTACTATTATTATACTACAAAGTAAATAATACATTAAAGGTTCATTACAAAGCCACAATACATTTGAAATAATACCTATAAAAATATATAATATTTAAAAATATATGCGATTATAAGAGGAATAATAAATGAGAAATATAGTTTTGGCATCATCGTCACCAAGAAGAAAAGATTTACTAAGACAAATAAAATTACCATTTGAAATTATTCCAAGTGAAATTGATGAGAATATTAGTGAGTTGACCGGTACTCCGGCCCAAAAGGCTGAACAACTGGCATACCAAAAGGCAAAAGATGTTTCTAACAGAGTAAAGAGTGGTTTAGTTTTAGGTGCAGATACAATTGTAGTAATTGACGATGAGATTTTAGGAAAGCCTAAAGACTCTGAAGATGCTTTTCAGATGCTCAAAAAACTAAGCGGTAAGGAACACGAAGTAATCACCGGAATATGTTTGATAGACATAGATAAGAACATTGAGCTTATACAACATGAAACAACCATTGTCCAATTTACGGAACTTGATGATGAAAAAATCAGAGCATATATTAAAAGCGGTGAAGCATTTGACAAAGCGGGTTCTTATGCAGTTCAGGGTGTAGGGGCAGTATTTGTAAAGGGAATAAAAGGATGTTATTCGAATGTTGTGGGGCTTCCATTAACCAGATTGAGTGATATGTTAGAAAAGCTTCAGGAAAGCGTCATTAAATAAAATCCCATAGTACCAGATTCTTAAAATTACGATTTTAAAACAGATAATGACGATGTAATTGGAATAAAAACATGGTATAATGAAAGATATGTGAGTTAATTAGAACTCTGGAAAATTAACGAGGGTAACAATGGATAGGTTAAAGATAAAAGAGCTTCCCATATGCGAGAGGCCGTATGAAAAAATGTCGGAAGTGGGGGCAGAGTGCCTGTCAAACGCCGAATTGCTTGCTATAGTAATTAAGACAGGAACCAGAGCTTACACGGCTGTAGAGCTTGCACAGAAGGTTTTAAAGCTATCTCAGGACGGCAGACTTTCCTCCCTTAACAATCTTTCTATTGAACAGCTAATGAAAGTAAAGGGAATTGGCCGTGTAAAGGCAATTCAGATAAAAGCTGTCCTTGAGTTTTCAAAAAGAATAGCAACGAGCAACGGAGTTGTACGCCATTTTGTCAAAAGTGCCGATGATGTAAGTAATCTGATGATGGAAGAAATGCGATACTTAAAAAAGGAAATGTTCAAAGCTATTCTACTGGATACAAAAAATAAGGTGTTAAAAATAGTGAGTATTTCAACAGGCAGTTTGAATGCTTCAATTGTTCATCCAAGAGAGGTTTTCAGCGAAGCTGTGAAATGCGGCTGCAACAGTATTATATTTGTACATAATCATCCTAGTGGAGATCCGACACCCAGTAACGAAGATATACGTACTACTGACAGACTTGTAAATGCGGGAGACATATTGGGGATAAAGGTATTGGACCATATTGTACTGGGTGATGGAAGATATGTGAGTTTAAAAGAACAAGGCTTTATTTAGCCAAAATACACAGGAGGTAATTTTTAAATGAGTTTTTTTGCAAGAGATATTGGTATAGATTTGGGAACTGCGAATACATTGGTTCATGTTAAGGGGAAAGGAATCGTCGTCAGAGAGCCATCTGTTGTAGCAGTTAACATTAAAAATAACGAAGTATTGGCGGTAGGAGAAGCCGCAAAAGATATGATCGGACGTACGCCGGGTAATATTGTAGCAATCAGACCTATGAAAGATGGTGTTATAGCTGATTTTGACATTACTCAGAATATGATAAAGTACTTCATAAAAAAGGCTATGTCTCAAGGCAGATTCAGTAAGCCAAGAGTTGTAATATGTGTTCCGTCGGGGGTTACAGAGGTTGAAAAGAGAGCCGTTGAAGATGCGACTCTACAGGCAGGTGCAAAAGAGGCTTACCTTATTGAGGAACCAATGGCGGCTGCGATTGGTGCAGAATTACCTGTTGAAGAACCTTCCGGAAGCATGGTTGTTGATATTGGTGGAGGTACTTCGGAAGTTGCAGTAATATCTCTCGGAGGAATAGTAACAAGTAAATCATTGAGAATTGCCGGAGATGAATTGGACGAGTCAATTGCACATTATATTAAAAAAGAATACAGCCTTATGATAGGTGAGCGTTCAGCAGAGCAAATCAAGGTTACAATCGGAAGCGCTTTTCCTAAAGCAAAGGAAGAAAAAATGATGATAAGAGGAAGAGACCTGATTACAGGCTTACCAAAAAACATTGAGATAACTTCCTCAGAAATAAATGAAGCATTGAAGGAACCTGTCAATGCAATAATAGATTCCATAAAATATACCCTTGAGAAAACTCCCCCTGAGTTGGCTGCTGATATTATGGACAGGGGAATAATGCTCACAGGAGGAGGAGCCCTTCTTGACGGTTTGGATAAGCTCATAAAGCAAGAAACAGGCATGCCTGTTTCAATAGCTGAAAATCCTCTAGATTGTGTTGCTTTGGGAACAGGTAAAGTCCTGGAGGAAATAGAAACATTGAAAAAGGTTCTTTTATCGCCACAGAGGTTAAAATAATTAAAAGCATTAAGTAGGTGGGTTAAGAGAGGAGAAGTATTCCTTGAAGTATTTTAAAAGTAGGGCGTTGGTAGTTACAATAATAATATTAATTCTTATTGTGTGTATAGGTTTGACCGTAAATCCGGCAAGTAATATAAACTGGATCGGGAACTTGATTTCAGTACCCTTTACATCTGTTGAAAAAGCATTTTCGTATACAGGACAAAAGGTTGAGGATGGAATAAATCTTTTTGACAATGTTCAAAAGCTCCAAGCTGAAAACAAGGAGCTAAGAGAAAAAATTGATAAGTTAAGTAATGAAAGAACTGAGTATTTAAGGCTGAAAAGGGAAAATGAAGACCTGCGTAAGGTTTTTGATTTAAAAGATCAGTTGGCAAACTCTGATTTTGTTGGTGCCAATATAATAGCTCGGGATGGCGGAAATCTCTTTAATATTTTTCTAACTGATACAGGGTCTGCTAACGGGATTGATTATAATATGCCGGTTATTACCAGTAAGGGCCTTGTTGGAAAAGTAGTGTCTGCACAGCCTTTTTCGTCAAAAATAATAAGTATTATAGAAGACGGGAGCTCTGTAAGTGCCATTGTTGCTAAAAGTGGAGACTACGTTGTTGTAAAGGGAGATATTAAGCTGGAAAAGGAAGGCTTGTGCAAACTTGAATATATTCCTGCAGAGCTGGACCTGATTCAGGGAGATGTAATTGAAACATCCGGAATCGGAGGTATCTATCCAAAGGGTATTGTCATAGGAACTGTCAAAGAAATAAGATCAGGAGAAAGCGATCTTGACAGATACGCAATTATTCAGCCGGCAGCTGATTTAAAAAGAATAAATCAGGTGGTAATACTCAGAAATAAAGAAGCACAATCAAAGTCAGAAATGGAAAGTTCAGACAAATGAGAAATAAAGTAATTTTATATGCTATACTTATATTCATATTTGTAACTGCACAGGTTACATTATTGAATAACTTTGCAATTTTCGGAGTATCTCCGAATCTTGTGATTATTTTAATAGTTAGTATTTCACTGCTGAAAGGCAAGACGGATGGTGCGATTGTTGGCTTTTCTGCTGGGTTGTGCATGGATGCGGTAATAGGCGTCGCCTTGGGATACCATGCTCTTGTGGGTATGCTTCTTGGGCTTTTATTAGGTAATATAAACAAAAGGCTTTTCAAGGAAAATATACTTGTCATGGCTTTTTGTACTTTTTTATCTACATACATTTTCGAGTCAGCGATTATATTTGCATCCTTTTTGCTGGGCCTTAAAATTGAATTTATTGCAACCCTCAAAACTGTTATTTTACCCGAATCACTGGTAAACTGCGTTTTGGGTATCGTTATATTTGTTATTATCATAATGCTGGATAGGAAATTTTTAGAGATTGAAGAAAAAAACAGGTACTAAATGAGGTTTAGAGGTTAAATGAAACAGTTTTTTAAAGACAGATATACTATTGTGGGAATAGCTATTGTTCTGATGTTCTCTGTAATTGTTTACCAATTGGCAAACATGCAGCTGGTTCAGGGTGAAAACTATTATACCCAATCTCAAAGTAAGATAATGAGGTCAACAACCATTCTGGCTGAACGTGGAAACATACTTGACAGATATGGTGTTCCTGTAGCTGTTAATTCCACCAGTTATTCGGTTTTATTGATGGATACAGGGCTTGGACCTAAAAAGCTCAATGAAATGATGTATAAAATTCTTAAAGTTCTTGAAAAGAACGGAGACTCATACAACAAAACTTTCTCAAAGTATCTGACCTACCCGGTGGGTTTTGGGTCTATGCTGAAAAATAATGAAAACAGAAGAAAAACCCTCAAAACTATGACAGGCTATGAATTCAAGGACTTTGATCAGGATTCTACACCTGAAGAAATATACGAATATGTCAAGGACATGGTGTTCAAGGTTGATGACAAGTACTCCGAAAAGGATGCTTATGATATTATGACACTCAGGTTTCAAGGAATTTCAATGGATCCTGTCCTCGCAGATTCAATAAGTACCAAAACAATTGCGGAGTTAGAAGAACGGAGCGACGAATTTCCGGGAATAATTATAGAGAATGTTCCCAGCAGGAAATATGTTGATGCGAAGTATGCAGGACAGTTAATTGGTCACGTAGGGCCTATAGATGCTGAAGAACTTGCTAAGAACAGCGATGCAGGCTATAAAATGACCGATACTATAGGTAAGTCAGGAGTAGAACTGACTACCGAAGGGTATCTGAGAGGCACTAACGGATACAGGCGCGTTGAAGTAGATGATAACGGAAAGCCGAGAACAGTCAGTGAAGAAGCAGTAAAGCCCGGTAGTGACGTTGTGCTGACTATTGATATGGGACTTCAAAAGGTAGCAATGGATTCCCTTGCAAAAAATATAAAGCTTATACGAGAGTCCAATAATAACAAAAAAAATCGTCACGATGCATTTGCAGGGGCAGCAGTTGCCATAGATGTGAATACCGGGGAAGTACTTGCATTGGCAAATTACCCAAGTTATGACCCTTCAATATTCATTGCTGACCCTGACGATAAGGTTGCCAAAAAAGCTAAAGCCGCTTTAGGGGATCCAAAAAATACCACTACTTCGGAGTATAACAGGGCCATAGCCGGAATCTATACACCGGGTTCAACCTTTAAGCCCTTGGTTGGAATTGCCGCATTAGAGGAAGGAAAGACAACCCCATATGAAACATATTTTGATAAAGGATACGAAACATATGACGGTTTGATGCTAAAGTCAATTGAGTATAACCAATATCGTGCCGGTCTTGGAAATGTTAATCTTATAACTGCAATACAAAAGTCATCAAATCCTTATTTCTATAACCTTGGTAATAGAGTTGGGATTGATAATATAGTAAAATGGGCAAAAAGATTCGGTTTAGGCCAAAAAACGGGAATTGACCTTCTGGGTGAAAGTAAGGGGATAATTTCATCAAGGGAATATAAAAAGAAAGTTGAGCCATATCCCTGGACTGCAGCTGATACCGCACAGACTTCTATAGGACAGATGTATAACAGCTTTACACCGATGCAGCTTGCAAACTATGCTGCTACCATTGCAAATGGAGGCAAGCATTTAAAACCTCATATAATAAAGAGGGTTGTAAAGTATGATGGATCCATCGTAACTGAAACAAAGCCGGAATATGAAATGATTCCGGTTAAGAAGGAAAATATGAAAGCAATTCAGCAGGGTATGATAGCGGTTGCCAATGCCACAGACGGAACTGCTGCAAACACATTCAACGACTTAAAGCCTATAACGGTTGCCGGAAAAACAGGTACTGCCGAAACAGGAAGGGAGGCAACTCAGTCCTCAAATGCGTTGTTTATATGCTACGCACCGGCTGATAAGCCTCAGATTGCAGTAGCCGTAGTCGTTGAAAAAGGTGTATTTGGTGCTTACACAGCACCTATTGCAAAGGATATACTTAAATATTACTTTGATTCAAATGGAACAGGCAATAAGGATTATACTGTTAAAGCAGATATAGTCCAATTGACCAAGTAAAGTATTTTTGCCGCAGGGTTAGGCAGGTGGAGGTTAAAAGTATGGATGAAAGTTCAGTAACTTTTAAAGGGACTGTAAACGGATTGACAATCATTTTAAAGCACGAGCCGGAATATAGTGAAATTCTACAATGTATGAGGGACAAAGTAAATTCCGCAGGTAAATTCTTCAGAGGTGCG
The DNA here is from genome assembly GCA_023412275.1 of Bacillota bacterium. Taxonomy (GTDB): domain Bacteria; phylum Bacillota; class Clostridia; order Acetivibrionales; family DSM-1351; genus Ruminiclostridium. The sequence continues at coordinate 1,401 of JAEYNY010000031.1, read as the reverse complement.
AAACTTGCAGTAAAGTATAAAGGCAGAATCCTTAATGAAGAAGAAAAGTCCCAACTGTTGGAAATACTTGTAAAAGAAAGTGGAGCCAGGATAGAATCATTTGAAGAGGATAAGGAACAGGTTCAGGCGGTTGCAAATAATGTTTCAATGGACAAGCCTGTTGAAAGAAAGAATCAGATAAAAAAATATATGTTCTTTAAGGGAATAGAAGAAGGACAAACAAAGTTTTACAGAGGAACTGTCCGCTCAGGCCAATTGGTAAATTTTGATGGTAATCTGGTAATACTTGGAGATGTAAACCCTGGTGCAGTAATTGAGGCTACCGGAAATATAGTTGTAATGGGATTGCTCAGGGGAGTTGTTCACGCAGGCAGCGATGGAAACAAGGAAGCGATAGTGGCTGCCTTAGGTTTGAATCCCACACAGTTGAGAATAGCAGACATAATAACACGTCCTCCGGATGAAAAAGGAGGAGTTGGAAATCCTATACCTGAACTAGCATATATAAAGGATGAAACCCTTTACGTAGAACGGTTTTTACCTGCCAGATAGCCCGATTCAAAAAGGCAGCAATATTGACAAATTGAAAAAACAAATATATAGTTTAATGTGTATAAGTTTGAAATAATTCTCTTTTAATATATTTTCTTCTTAGAATTGGAGGCAATGCTGTATGGGCGAGGTAATTGTAATTACATCCGGAAAGGGTGGAGTAGGTAAGACTACAACAACTGCCAATATTGGTACAGGCCTGGCACTGGCAGGTAAAAAGGTAGTACTTATAGATACTGATATAGGACTAAGAAACCTGGATGTTGTAATGGGCTTGGAAAACAGAATCGTGTACGATTTGGTTGACGTTATTGAAGGAGTTTGTAGAGTTAAGCAAGCCCTGATAAAGGATAAAAGGTATGAAGGATTGTATCTTCTGCCCGCAGCACAGACAAGAGATAAGTCAGCGGTAGCACCTGAGCAGATGATTAATCTTGTAAATGAATTAAAAAATGAATTTGATTACATAATAATAGATTGTCCGGCAGGAATAGAGCAAGGCTTTAAAAATGCCATTGCCGGAGCAAATAGAGCAATAGTAGTAACTACACCTGAGGTTTCAGCCGTAAGGGATGCTGACCGTATTGTTGGGTTACTAGAAGCAAATGAACTGAGAAATCCAAAGCTTTTAATAAACAGAGTAAGAATTGATATGGTTAAGCGCGGAGATATGATGACTATTGACGATATCATTGATATACTTGCTATTGACTTGATAGGTGTTGTACCTGATGATGAAAAGATTGTTGTGTCTACTAACAAAGGTGAGCCTGCTGTAACTGATGATAAATCACTTGCAGGACAAGCATACAGGAATGTAACCAAAAGAATACAAGGTGAAGATGTACC
>JAEYNY010000168.1 GCA_023412275.1 Bacillota bacterium | reverse complement strand
CTGATTTATTTCCTACTATATCATAAGCTTTTACCGTATAGGTGTAAGTTTTTCCGGGTATCAAGCCTGTATTAATATACTCAAGCTTTGTTGTTGTCGTTAATTTGATTCCATCCCTGTAAATCTCATATCCCTTTACTTGAATATTGTCGGTTGCTGCATCCCATTTTAGTGTAATTGACGTCTCTGCCTTTGCTGTACAATTGAGATTAGTAGGTGCTGTTGGTGCCTGTAGGTCTTCCACTGTTGTTACACTTAATGCGTCACTATCATCTGATTTATTTCCTACTATATCATAAGATTTTACAGTATATGTATAAGATTTTCCGGGTATTAAGCCTGTATTAGTATACTCAAGCTTTGTTGTTGCTGCCAATTTGATTCCATCCCTGTAAATCTCATATCCCTTTACTTGAATATTGTCAGTGGATGCATCCCATTTTAATGTAATTGACGTCTCTGCCTTTGCTGTACTATTGAGATTAGTAGGTGCTGTTGGAGCTTGGGTATCTGAAACTGTTGTTACATTTAATGCGTTACTATCATCTGATTTATTTCCTACTATATCATAAGCTTTTACAGTATATGTATAAGTTTTTCCCGGTATCAAGCCTGTATTAATATACTCAAGCTTTGTTGTTGCCGTCAATTTGATTCCATCCCTGTAAATCTCATATCCCTTTACTTGAATATTGTCGGTTGCTGCATCCCATTTTAATGTAATTGACGTCTCTGACTTTGCTGTACTATTGAGATTGGCAGGTGCTGTTGGTGCCTGTGTGTCTGAATCTGTTGTTACACTTAACGCGTTACTATCATCTGATTTATTTCCTACTATATCGTAAGCTTTTACAGTATATGTATAAGTTTTTCCCGGTATCAAGCCTGTATTGGTATACTCAAGCTTTGTTGTTGTCGCCAATTTGATTTCATCCCTGTAAATCTCATATCCCTTTACTTGAATATTGTCAGTAGATGCATCCCATTTTAATGTAATTGACGTCTCTGCCTTTGCTGTACTATTGAGATTGGCAGGTGCTGTTGGCGCTTTTGTATCAATTATATTAATTGTACAATCCCCAAAAATATTACTATTCTCACTACTTGTTGCTCTAATAACTGCAGTTCCTATTTTAATAGCTTTAACTACTCCATTGGTAATAGTGACTTTATCACTTCCACTTATTATTGACCATTTAATGTCCCTATTTGTAGCCTCATTTGGTATAATAGTTGCTTCTAACTGCTCTGAACTGCCAATTTGCATACTAAGAACCGGTTTTAGGATAATGCTTTCAACCGGAATGTTTGCTGAATCTACATTAATAGTTGCTGATATTGGATGATTTTCCTGAAATCCCATCCACCCCGAACTATTAACCGTAATGGTTCCAGAACCAGTTTTTCTCAACAGGGTACCAGTTAATCTAATAGTTGCTTTCCAAGTTTCAGTATTCCTAGTGATTGATTCAACGTTTAAATTTGAAAAATCTCCATTTAGCGTTACATAACTTTTATCAAGATTATCAACGAAATCTCCAGTTCCATTTATAGATATTGTAAAAGTTTGGTCGAAATTGTTACTACTCATAACACTGTAGGGTTCTGAATTTAAAACTGTTACAATAGGCTCGGGCGGCGTTACGGTCATACTAACTCTTTCGCTCTCAAACATCCCTTTACGGGTAATACTAACATAAACTACTTTATCTATTGGAAGTGTTTCAAGTGCAACTACTTCTCCCCCTGTATTTCCCATGACTGGAAGAGTACCCATTCCAAGCAGGTTGCCCCCATTTGCTTGATCATATACCTTGATTATATCTCCTCCATTTACATTGTTTACCACAACCGCACCCTCAAAACCCGGAATAACAGTCCAGAAGTTCGTTAGGTCATTACTATCAAGTTTTTCTGATTGGCCATTCGGAGCACTAAAATCCACTTCAAGCCTATCACTTTCTGACATTCCAACACTTGTGATAGAAATATATATTTTTCCGTCTGAATCTCCTAAATCAGAAAACGTACTTAAGTTATTGCATCCTTCATTAACGACTCCTAAATCAATAATTGCAGTTTGTGAATCAAAGGAATCATATACTAATACATGATCTCCTTCCTTTAAATTTCTCATTTCAATAATATCATTAGCCCCACCATTATTTATTACTGTTACATCATTAATTAAAGGTTTAGTAGATTTTTCACCATTATCAACTGGTATATCATTTTCCTTTTGAATAATGTAAAAACCTAAAACTTTATTTGAGTTATCCAGTAACATTAATATGTTATATCCGGTTTTTAAGCTATTCCCAGAACCCGCCCCGTTAATTTCGTCATAAATTCCTACTCCATATAAATACGTTTCTGTGTTGTTTATGAGCTCCTTGATATTATGTTCTGATATATCTTCAGTTTGACATATACTTATTTTAGTAAACCCGGATATGGAGCTTGGAATTTGTGTCCTATCAATCTTTGCAATAAATCCATCTGTAGTTTTTGTTAGACTTACGCCTGCATTAAATTCAATTGGTTCAGTATCAGGTACTTGTGGATCATTTCCGGAAGAAGTTACCGTAATAACACATTCCGAATATTTAGTACTATCTTCACAACTTGTCGCTTTTACTACTGCAGTTCCTTCAGAAAGTGCCGTTACTAATCCATCATTTACAGATACCACACCATTACCGCTTGAGATTGACCAAATCACATTATTATTTGTTTCATTATTTGATAAAACTGATGCAATAAGTTGAGTGGTATTACCGACTGTAAGAGCTAAAGAAGACTTATTTAAAGTTAGCGAATAGCTTTCCCCAGATGATGACGAAGCCTTTGTAACAGTTACATGACATGATTTTATCAATCCATAGCCAACTGATAAGTTTATATCAGTTTCTCCGACATTATTTGCCGTTATTAAACCACTTTCATCAACATTGGCAATAGATATATCATTGCTCCACCAAGTTCCACTTTGATTTGTGATACTATTCGGATAAAGTGTGTAATTTAATTTATAAGTATTTCCTTTAGTAATCGCAATATTACTATCTGAAAGTTCTAGCTCAGTTAGAACAGAATATTGCGTTCCGGTGTATTGTGTGTCATTTGTACCATCACCATCTTCATCTATATTTAATTTTTGTAGATTGTTAGTATCAGTAGCCGTTATAATGGTATTTGATGTTATAGGTACATTTTCGTATGATGAAGCTAATTGAAATAAGACTTTTGATCCAATTCTCAAAACGGAGAAATCCATTGTTCCTGTACCAGTTCCTTTAACCACTATCTTGATGTTTGGATTATATAATATTACTTTCTTTTCAAGTTCGCCGTTTTCGTAGTATGAACAAAACAGACCATACTCATTTTCTAGATACATAGGTTCTGTATTATTAATATTAGCAATAACTTGGCTTCCATAATACACATCAATAATAATAGGGCACTGTATATTGAGAATTGTCTTTGATGTTATATATTCGTATATATATTTTTCCGGATAGTCTTTAATTAAATCAGTTGAAAAATCATTCTCTTTTAATTGAGAATTAAACACATCTATATTACATGGAACATAATTTAGGTTGTTTGTACTGGAGTCAATTGTTGAAGTAGAAAAAACTTTTGAATCTGTAATTACAATACCAGTTGGCCACCCTTCATTATGATAAGTAATTTCAAGCCATTCGCCCGGCAAAACTGCTGGAAAATCGCTAAATTTATCTTTTAGAAGAAAATTATATTCTTTGTAAAAAATATCATGTAAATTCTGAAAATTGTCTGCTACATTATTTTTTGTAAATGAATCTGAAATATAGCCTAATGTTTTAAATGCAGAGTCTACTCCATATATAATTTTAATAACGGGTATACCTTTAGTGAAAATATCTGCAACTTTATCTTGTGATAGAGCAATCTCACATAATTTACTAAGCAATGGTTTAGGATCGTTTTTTTTTATGGACTCTGAAATCTCATAAGTATTTATACATGTTATAGCACTTGCTAATTCATAATATGCTTCTTGTAGTTTTTCAGAACTAGCAGCTCTAAGTGCATTAATTAGTTTATCATCATTTAAATCTGTATATAAAGCTAATTTTGCTTGAGCTTTTAACCTAGCATCTAAATAATTACTAAAAGCACCATCAGGAAACATGGAATTATATTTATGATAATCTTCCATATGCGTGCTCCAGTCATGCACAGAGTAATTTTTTATGCATGTAGAAATTTCATTTAATGTATTTACTTGATCTTGAGTTAATTTGCTTCTATTAATTATCTCACAAGGAATAATTGCAACCTTATTGCCATCTGGCAGATTTACATGACCAAAACTTTTTATGTCTGATTTATTTGTCACGTTAACCGTAACTAAAACTGAATTTTTAGTAGCACCAGCATATATTTTCATAATATATTTCCCGTTTACTGTAAAATCTCCATTTAGTACTAATCTCTTAGTATTATTGTAAGTGAAGAAGTCCAATTTTTTTTCGCCTTGATAAATACTATTTTCATCCACTTTCCCATAGTAAATTTCATAGTATATTGGATCATCATTCCACAGACCAAATATTTCTTTCCTTTTTTGCTCATCAGAAAAATCAATACTTATATCAGCTGACTTTGAAGATTCACATAACGCTAATACTTCTGCATTGTCACAGGTTATTGAACCTTTAGTTAATGTACCACTTACCGTCACTGCTGAAATATCACTAATTGAAGTTGCAGTTTTTATTCCAGAAACATTGTTATCGGTGTTTGTTACAATGCAATAATAGTATGTAATACCTACATTCGAGGTAGGTAGGTTATATGTTGTATAAGTTGCACCATCGATTTCTGCTCCCCCAACAACGCTATCCCTTGTATTGCTGTACCATTGATAGGAAATCGTACCTGTAGCTGTTGCAGAAATTGAAAGTGCTGCTACTTCTCCTAAATTTACTGTTTTATCATAAGGTTGTGTACTAATATTTGGTGCAGATGCATTTGGAGTACTATTCAATACATTTATAGTACAGGAATCGGCAAGTCCACCATCGCTTGTTGTTACTGTTATTTGAGCTGTTCCAGCATTATGTGTATATATAATCCCTCCAACAACAGTTGCGATATTTTCATTACTACTACTCCATATAACATCCCTATTTACTGTATCTAAAGGTAAAATACTGAGTGATAATTCAGTGCTTTCATTTTGATTAAGGTTAATTTCATCTTTGTCTAGTTTAATTGATGAGGGATGTATAATACTGTCATAGACATATACTGAGCACTCCTTCCAAAAGTAATTGTCTCCATCATTAACAGCAGCTTGAATGACAGCAACCCCAGGCTTATGTGCTGTTATATTACCATATTTATCAACAGATACAATATCAGATCTACCACCATTAGTCCAAATAACGTTTCTATTTGATGAGTTATTCGGTTCAATAGTAGCATTTATAGTGGCTACATCATTTACTTCCATGTAGACCATAGATTTATCAATTGTGAGACTTGATACAGGAATTATAGGGGTAATTGGTGAAACAGTAACTGTACAATGGTCTTGATAAAACCTATCCATTGTGGTGGCAGTAATTGTAGCAGTTCCTGGTTTATTGGCGTATACAGTACCATTTACAACCCTTGCAACATCTTCACTATCACTACTCCACATTACTTGTTTGTCGGAGGCATTCTCAGGAGTAATAGTATATGAAATATCTGCTTCTTCATATTGGTTGAGAGATATTTCTGGGGCCGTAATAGTTATAGCTGAAGTTTTGACCTCTGTAGAATTAGAATTCAACTTAAATAACCATAAGTCATACGCAGATTGTGATAAATCATAATGTTCTCCAACCATCACATATCCACCATCCTGCATTTCTGTCAAGCTATTAGCATCATCATTATTATTTGTTCCAGTAACCTTCTCCCATTCAATAATACCACTTTCACTTAATTTAATAGTCCAACATCTTTGTAATGTATCATAAGTACCAGAAGTACCCACAACAACATATCCACCATCCTTGGACTGTATTATATCATTAGCATGATCAGAATAATCATTTCTTCCATATGTGTGCTCCCATTCAATATCACCATCACTACTCAATTTTATTACCCAATAATCCACTCCACCATATTGGTTTTTTTCAGCTACATCTCCATCATTTGAGTCTGTTCTTCCTGCAACAATGTAGCCTCCATCTCTTGTTTTTTTAATACTAGCACCACTATCCTCGCCGCTTCCACCCAAAGGTTTTTCCCATTGTAGAGTACCATTTTCACTTAACTTTATAACCCAACATTCTTTCTTTCCGTGAATATTTCCTAAATCTCCCGAATTTATTCCAGTGCTTTCTGCACTTCCAACTATTATGTATCCGTTATCCAAGGTTTGTTGCACGGAATTTGCTTCATCATTGCCAGAACCACCATATGATTTTTGCCATTCCACTACACCACTTGCACTTAGCTTAATTACCCAATAATCACGCTTTCCATGATTACCAGTTGATGATTCTCCATAATACCAGGCTTCTGAACTTCCGACAACAATATATCCTCCATCATTAGTTTGCTGAATACTATTTGCATAATCGTTCCCACTTCCTCCAAGTGTTTTTTGCCACTCGACATCACCACTCTCACTTAATTTAACAACCAAGTAATCATAATCATATGATGTTTTAGAAGATCCAGCAACTATATAACCACCATCTTCAGTTTGTTGGATACTTTTACCAAAACAGTCATTGCATCCACCAAGTGTTTTTTGCCATTCTAAAATACCATTTTTATTAAATTTTAAAATCCAACAGTTATCATACATATATCCAGAGCATGTGTAGTCTTTTTGCCCTATAAGAATAAACCCTTCATCTTGTGTTTGTTGAATAGAATACCCATATTCATAATCACTTCCCCCTAATATTTTTTCCCATTCAATATTAAATGCTTCTGAAGCATTAACTGAATAATTTAATGAAATTATTAGAAATATGATAAATATAATAATTAAAATGTTTAAAACTGATTTTTTCATTTAAGTTCCTCCTGACATTTTTTCATCCTTCTTTTTATTTTATAAAAAGGCCAAGATACAATTCATTATAGCATGTGCGATATATTTTTACAATTATTGTAAATTGTAAAATTTTAAGGAAATAGATTTCATCGCCTACTTGGTAGCCTTTTGTAGTCTATATGATAACCCCTGTAAGAAATACAACCTTAATCTCATTATCACACCTAATCTCAATATATCCCAACGTCTTAAGCATTAACTCATACGGCATTTCACTTATATAACCGGTATTCGTAACCAATCGCATCATCTCCTTCACCCTATAAGCCTTAAGCAAATCATCCCCCTCAATGGCTTCCTTCAAAGCAGGCATATATTCCTCATATTTATCAACCAACCTATTCCACGCCTTGATAAAAGCTTTTTTAGGTACACCTTCCTCCACCTGAACATCAGTGCAAAGCATTTGTCTTGGCTGTGGGTCTTTCCGTCTTCGGATTACATTTGGATTTTCGGAGGTTCTACGCAAAGGTTTTGGTGTAAATAATTTGTCCTTTATCTCTGTTCCGTTGTTACCTCGGAAGCTGCTACATCGCCAATATTTTCTCCCTTCTTCACCAACCTTTTTAGATTCCAGTAAAACAAAAGTAGACCCGCACACCGAGCAAATTATCTTTGCCGATAGCGGGTTCTCTGAATTGTTATGGTGGAAGGTTGAGATTTTATGTTCAATGCAGTATTGCTTCTGCCTTTCAAATTCAAGCTGAACGCATTCCCATATCTCTTTTTCTATGATTGCCTGATGTGTATTTTCATAATAATACTGCGGCAGCTCTCCTTTGTTTTTTGCTCGTTTTTTCGTCAGATAGTCAGTGTTATATGTTTTTTGGAACTGTGTATCACCTTTCATTTTCTCATTTGTCAAAACCTTACGGATATGACTGGCACACCACTCCTTGCCACCAAAGGTTCTGGGGATCTTTTCTTCTGTTAGCCGTTTGGCAATCTGGAATGTCCCATAGCCGTCAAGAAACTCCTGGTATATGCGTCGCACAATAGCTGCCTGTTCTTCATTTATTATTATGTTACCTTCATTGTCCTTGTCATACCCTAGGAATTTACCACAGGGTATGCTATTAATAATGCCTCGCTCATATTTTCTATGTATCCCCCATTTAATATTTTCTGATAGTGAAAGGCTCTCATTTTGTGCAACCGCTGAAATCAGTGATATGAGCATTTCGCCTTCACTTTGTAGTGTATGGATATTTTCTTTTTCAAAGAACACATCTACTCCAAGTGCTTTGAGCTCCCGTATTATTTTTAAGCAGTCTACCGTGTTACGCCCGAAGCGGGATAGGCTCTTGGTTACTACCATATCAATTTTACCGTCTCTACAGTCCTGTATAATGTGCCTAAATGCATCCCTTTTACGGGTATCAGTTCCTGAAACCGCTTCATCTGCATAGATTCCTGCAAATATATAGTTCAGGTTTTCTTTTATGTATCTTTCGTAGTATTGGATTTGGGCATTGTAGCTTTCCATCTGCTCGCTGCTTCCAGATGAAACCCTGCAGTAAGCTGCTACTCGTTTTTTATTCTTTTGCTCATTAGTTTCTCCCGAATTCCTTGTATTGGGTAAGGGGTACAAAACAGAAATTCTTTTGGGAGTTCTGTTTTCTATTCTGGCCATCAATAACCTCCTCTACAACCACTGGTTCTGTTAATGGTGTATCTTTTGTTAGCTCATTCAATTTGCCATCCGGGATTCGCATTCCAGTACATGCTGATTTTCCCTTTTGCATATAGGTTGCACATATCCAGCTTATCCATCTACCTTGGTGAACTATTCTGATTAAGGATGCCCCACTGTAGGATTACAATACATGTGTGACAATTAGTAAAAAAATAATGCGGAAAGTGCATCCATAGTGTATGTTTAAGTTACCACACAAAAATATACATTAGGAGGATACATTTCCGCATGAACAGCATAA
>JAEYNY010000148.1 GCA_023412275.1 Bacillota bacterium | reverse complement strand
TTTCAAAGGAGGCTTTGGCACAGGACATGGGTATTTGAGAGAGCCAAATGACATTCAAAGTTATTCTTCTCTCGCTTGTATTGCCATACAATCCAATCAAAATGACCAGCATGGAGGACAGAGCATCCCCAATTTTGACTATGGAATGGCTCCTGGTATAGCGAAGACCTTTGCCAAGCTTTACAGACAAAATCTGGTGAAGCTATTGGAATGGATATCTGAAGATAGTGATATTGGAGCTAAGATAAAGAATGTTTTTGATGAAATACAGAATAAGTATGATATTTTACCAGCACTTAATGGCATGGAAGAATATTGCAGGATTGAAAAGGACTATTTATGCAATATTGTTGAAGATAAGTCTGTCATTTGCAAGGTGCAGGAGTTTGCTACAAAGAAAGCAGGAGCTGAAACTGATCGTAAAACTTATCAGGCGATGGAGGCATTTATACATAATCTTAATACAATGCACAGCCGAGCAGGAGCACAAGTTCCATTTAGCTCTATAAATTATGGAATGGACACATCGCCAGAGGGAAGAATGGCCATAAAAAACCTGCTGCTTGCAACTGAAGCGGGTTTGGGAAACAGTGAGACTCCGATATTTCCTGTTCAGATATTCAAAGTGAAGGAAGGGGTCAATTTTAACTTGGGAGAACCAAACTATGATTTGTTCAAGCTTGCCTGCCGGGTAAGTGCAAAGAGGCTGTTCCCTAATTTCTCATTCTTGGATGCGCCTTTTAATTTGAAGTACTATAAGCCTGGGCATCCAGAAACTGAAATTGCGTATATGGGTTGTAGAACCAGGGTAATAGGCAATATTTATGACCCATCAAGAGAAATAATTAATGGGAGAGGGAATTTGAGCTTCACTACAGTGAACCTTCCAAGAATAGCTTTAAAAAGCAAAAAAAATTTAAATGCTTTTTATGAAGATCTTGACAAAAAAATTAATCTTGTTATAGACCAACTCATGGAAAGATTTGAGATACAAGCACGGAAAAAGGTTAAAAACTATCCATTTATGATGGGGCAGGGAATATGGCTGGACTCCGATAAGTTGGGCTGGGAGGATGAGGTTAGGGAAGTACTTAAGCATGGTACGTTATCTATGGGCTTCATCGGACTTGCCGAATGCCTGAAAGCCTTGACCGGTAAACATCACGGAGAATCGGAAGAGGCTCAGGAATTGGGCTTGAACATAATAGGGCATATGAGAAGGCGTATGGATGAAGCAAGCCAAAAATATGGGATGAATTATACTCTTTTGGCAACTCCGGCAGAAGGACTCTCAGGACGATTTGTCAATATGGACAGGGACATCTTCGGAAGCATTGAAGGCATAACTGACAGGGAATATTATACAAACAGCTTTCATATACCTGTATATTTTCCTATTGGAGCCTTTAATAAAGTAAACCTTGAAGCACCCTATCATGAGCTGACAAATGCAGGGCATATAACATATGTTGAGCTGGACGGAGATCCGACTCAGAACCTAGAAGCTTTTGAAAAAGTTATCCGCTGTATGAAAGAGGCCGGAATAGGATACGGAGCTGTCAATCACCCTGTTGATCGTGACCCTTTATGCGGTTATACAGGAATCATTGGAGAAGAATGCCCGAAATGCGGGAGAAAAGAGGATTACACAAAATTTGAAAGAATCAGGAGGATAACTGGATATCTGGTGGGTACGCTTGACCGGTTCAACGATGCTAAGAAAGCTGAGGAAAAAGACCGAGTAAAGCATTTTAGCAGATAAGGACATATTTTATAGACTGCGGAGACAGTATGGCTGACAAATAGTAGTGGAAATAATAACCCGAATAAAACCATATGTATGCGAATGAAGAAATTTAATAACTGTACGGTGCTGATCAAAAAACGTAAGTATTACCGCTAAAACATTAATAGACTTTTTAAAAAACAAACCGGAATCCTTAGAAGTAATTATGACGGGGAGAAATACTTGTTTGGAATTAGTTGAATTAGCCGACTATGTATCTGAGGTTAAAAAAGTGAAGCATCCTTTTGACCATGGAGTTGGTGCAAGAATAGGAATAGAAAAGTAGGAGATTACAATGAAAATCGATTTGGAAAATGTACTGCCTTCAAAAATCGAAAAAAGGAGCTTCGAGATTATCGAGCAGGAATTGAACGGCAGAATTCTTGACCCCGATAAAGCTCCAATTATTAAACGAGTAATTCATACCTCTGCTGATTTTGAGTATGTAGATTCTTTGGTGTTTTCTGAAAATGTAGTGGAACAAGCTTTAGCTGAAATTAAAAGGGGGGCTTGCATTGTTACTGACACTGAAATGGGGAAGGCAGGAATTAATAAAAAAGTCCTAGCAAAATACGGTGGCGAGGTGTTTTGTTTTATGGCAGATGAGGAAGTTACCAAGATTGCTAAAGTTAATGGGAGTACAAGAGCGACAGCAAGCATTGATAAAGCAGCTTTACTTGATAAAGAAGTTATTTTTGCTGTCGGGAATGCACCAACTGCATTAGTGCGTCTTTATGAGCTGATTGCTGAACATAAGATAAAACCTGCTTTGGTAATCGGGGTGCCTGTTGGATTTGTTAATGTGGTACAATCTAAAGAATTAATAATCAAATCAGAAGTACCATACATTGTTGCAAGAGGAAGAAAGGGCGGTAGCAATGTGGCAGCAGCAATATGTAATGCATTACTTTATATGCTTGATGAAAACAGAGGAGCATAGATAATAAAAGGGGGTAACAGGAGTGTAAGCATTTTTTGACTTTGTTATCTTCATATGGTAGAATATCTTGTATGTGTAAAAATTTAATAGATTTATGTAAATTTTGTACGAGTTTTCTCGTATAGGAAGCTGGGTGTAAATCCCACACAGGAGCGCTACTGTAATAACGGAGCATTTTTTGAAAAGGACATAATATGTTCTTTAACCACTGGAAGATATTCTGGGAAGGTAAAAGATTGCGATGATGTTTAAGTCAGAATACATTTGCATAATGAAATGTACTGCATATTGTTCTAATATGTAAAAACTCTTCGAACTCAAGAGGTACACTACTGTAATTTTTAAGTGAGGGATGAAATGTTTCCGTTTTCTGACATTATTACGGTATATTTTGTGTATTTTAGTTACAGATAAAAGCTGTATTGGGTTCGTTTGAACTCGATATGGCTTTTTTATTGATGGCTTAAAATATATCAATCTGTTTCATACATAGGTTGTGAGGAGAGGTAAGGTTACCGGCATGACAAAATGTATTGTGCTATACGCTATTTTTGCGTTAGCTGGCATTATTTCTATATGGGAATATCAGAAAAAACGTGTTCATATTAATAGTTCGCATAATCATCAACATAAAATGCGGCATAAGCATGGAGAAGGGTTTTCTATTGACTTATATGCTTATGCATCACATATCAGAGACTGGAGTTCGGATTTCAAAGTTGCCTTTTCTATCATTGTTATGGTTCTGAGCATTGTGTTGAATAATCCATATGTTTCAGTTGTGATTATTTTTGCTATGGCTTATATAACGGTAGTCAAGGGTGGATTATCAATTACAGCATACTTATCATTTTTGGCAATTCCATTATCTTTTATTTTGCTTGGTACATTTACGATAGCAATTGATTTTTCAAAAGTACCAATTGGGCAATACAATATAAATCTTGGGTTTTGTTATATGTTTACATCCATGCTGCAACTAAAGAAAATGGCATTTTTAATTTTTAAAGTTTTTGCGGCAGTAAGTGCACTCCAAATGATGACATTATCTACTCCTTCCAATGAAATTATTGCATTTTTTAGGAAAATTCATGTTCCAAAACTCATAATAGAATTAATGAATTTAATTTACCGTTTTATTTTTATTTTACTTGATGTTCATAGGCAAATGAAAAATTCGGCAGAAGCACGTCAGGGGTACTGTGATTTTAAAACCTCCTGCATAACATTTGGAAATATTGCAAGTAATATGCTTGTTATTTCACTTAAAAAGTCAAATGCATATTACAATGCGATGGAAGCCAGATGCTATGATGGAGAAATGTTGTTTTTAGATGAAGAAAAAAAGATTAGACGAAAGCATTTGATAGTTGCGGCGATATTTATTGTGTTTTTGTTTTTGCTTTGGGGATTCATGTAATGAGAAAGGAAAAAATAATGAAGAAACCAATACTAAAGGTTGAAAATTTATTTTACACATACGGAAGTGGAGAGACAGTATTAAATGGTGTAAATGTAGAGATTTACGAAGGAGAAAAAATTGCAGTTGTTGGATCAAATGGTTCAGGTAAATCAACGTTCTTCTTAAATGTTAATGGTGTATTAACACCTGATTATGGAGAAATCACATACCGAGATACCGTAATTAATAAGAAAAATTTAAAAGAACTCCGAAAAAATATTGGCATTGTATTTCAAGATGCGGACAATCAGATTATTGCTTCTACTGTTAGAGCGGAGGTTGGTTTTGGTCCAATGAATCTAAAACTATCACGGGAGGAGGTTAATCAAAGGGTTGAAGAAGCACTGGAATATATGAATATTTCTGAGTTTATTGACAGACCTCCGCACTATTTAAGCGGAGGAGAGAAGAAAAGGGTGTCGATT
>JAEYNY010000107.1 GCA_023412275.1 Bacillota bacterium | reverse complement strand
GGATTTTAGGTGTGATGTTGTTAAAATCCTTTATCACAATGAACCCCTCTATTCTTGAGTTTTTATCCAGATTGCACATTCTACTCTCTTTTTCTCAAGTTCGCAACCAATTTTGTATGGAACATTTATATCATTATTAAACTGGTACGCATTTGCAGCACACCCTCCACTGCAATAAAATTTAGCCCAACATTCAGCGCAGTCCTTTTTTGTGTAAACATTTGACTTTTGAAAATCTTTTTGAAAATCACTATTGAATACACCTTCATGAACATTGCCCATTTTAAACTTCTCATCCCCCACAAACTGATGACAAGGATATAAATCACCTTCCGGTGTAACTGCCAGATATTCATGTCCTGAACCGCATCCACCAAGTCTCTTGATGACACAGGGTCCCTGCTGCAAATCAATCATAAAATGGAAGAAATTGAAACCGCACTTTTCACTATCTCTTTTTACATATTCTCTTGCAAGGTTTTCATACTCTGCAAAAAGTTTTGGAAGATCCTGTTCACGGATATCATAACCAGAATCCTTAGCAGCAACAACAGGCTCAATAGATATCTGCTTGAATCCCTGATCCGCCAGATGCAGTACATCTTCGGAAAAATCAAGATTCTCTCTGGTAAAAGTACCTCTTACATAGTAATTATCCTGATTCCTTGATTCAGCCATATCCTGGATTTTAGGAAGAATTCTTTCATAAGTTCCTGTACCATCGACTCTTGGTCTCATTTTGTCATTGGTTTCCTTACGTCCGTCAATACTCAGAACCACATTATGCATATTCTTATTAATAAAATCTTTTATTTCTTCATTTAATAATACAGCATTTGTAGTAATAGTAAATCTGAAATTCTTGCCAGATTCTTTTTCTCTGATTCTGGCATATTCAACTATACCTTTTACCACGTCGAAGTTCATTAGTGGCTCACCGCCGAAAAAGTCTACTTCCAAATTACGTCTACCTGCAGATTTTTCAATCAAAAAATCGATTGCTTTCCTACCTGTTTCAAGATCCATCATAGTTCTGTGACCACCAAAACTTCCGGTGGAGGCAAAACAATATTTGCACCTTAAGTTACAGTCATGACAAATATGTAAACATAAAGCCTTTACTACCGGTTTTCTTTCCCACTTGTTTAAAGCATCAGAATATACATCCTCACTAAATAGCAAACCTTTGGATTCAAGTTCAGCAATTTCCTCATAGGCATCTTCAATAACTTGTCCTGAGTATTTTTGTGAAAGCGATTCAATTATCTGTTTTCTTGTTTCATTCTTATATAAATCCACTACATCAAAAGCAGCATCATCAAACACATGGACAGCACCGCTGTTTACGTCCAAGACTATATTGGTATCGTACATAGTATACTTGTGAATCATTTTAAGTTACCTCCTAAAGCTAAAAAATCCTGGATACAACACCGGGTTAGAACATTTAAAAAAGTGAAAAGTGTTAATTCACCTTTCACTAATTTATAAATTCATACATATTAAGATAAATCAATATGCATATCTAATATTACTTGTTTTCGCAGCTTTGATTAGCAACTGTGCATGATGTCTTGCAAGCTGACTGGCATGATGTCTGACATTCGCCACATCCACCCTTTGCAAGGCTGTTTTTAAGAGTAGCATTGTTAATAGTCTTTATATGTTTCATTATGTAGTCCCCCCCATCAATTTTCTTAGCCGATTATAGCATATCTATTTAGTTTTGAAAAGCCATTTTTTAGAAAACCCGTTATCGCAAATTAATTCCAAAAATGCCACCGAGGCACCCCACAATGGCACCGATAACCACGGATAATATCACCTGAACATCGACTTTAAAATTTAGAAACACAATACTGCTGGCAATGTAAAGTAAAGCCACATAAAGGATTCCCACAAAGCAGCCATTCATCCAACCTTTACTTTTAACATTTTTTGTGGAGTAAGCTGATGCCACCAATACACTCAATACAGTTGTAATAAGCACTGCTATATAGGTGTGTTTTTCAGGAAAGTCCGTATATGTTAAAAATAATGCGAACGCTAAAAAACATGGAAGCGTTATAAGAAAAGCAATTATTAAGCCTTTTACTACCCTCAGCAGGTTTATGTGTTCATCCAGTGTTTTTTTAAATCCAGGTGTCTGTATGCTCATAGTGTACCTCCAAAAATATAATATAAAATGTTCTTTGTATATCATATTTTTGAGGTAGTCCACTTAGAACAGTTGGCTTTAATTAATTATATTTTCACTTCTTAGCCTTCAACAGGCTTTATAATATCTTTAATTGCCCAACGCTTAACAAGTATCTTGTTTTTATCAACACCAGATTCGATATATATTTCGTCATCTTTTATGTTTATAATCTTACCTACAATACCTCCTATAGTCGTAACACCCCATCCAACTTGAAGTGAATTAAGCATTTGCTGGGTCTTCTTCTCCTTTTTTTTCTGTGGGAGAATAAGCATTACGTACATAAGTCCCAGAATTAAAGCCATAGGTAATACTAATTGAACTAACGCTGCTACTGCCATTACTGAAAACCTCCTATAATTATTTTATTTAACACAGTTAAACTGTATTATCCGTATTATTTAGTATAGCCATATTTCAGATAAAATTCATCTCTGAAGCTGGCAAGCCTATCATCCATTATAGCCTGTCTCACTTGTTTCATCAAGTTTATTAAGAAATATAAGTTGTGCCAGGTAGTAAGTCTCAAACCCAAAAGCTCTCCACATTTAATTAGGTGTCTGATGTATGCTCTTGAATAGTTTCGGCAGACATAGCAATCACACTCCGGATCCAACTTTGAGAAATCTCTTGAGTATTTTGCATCACGAATAATAACTCTACCGCTGCTTGTAAGTACTGTGCCGTTTCTTCCAATTCTTGTTGGGAGGACACAGTCAAACATATCAATACCTCTTATAGCTCCTTCTATAAGATAATCCGGTGTACCAACCCCCATCAAATATCTGGGTTTGTCCGTCGGCATAAGAGGAGCTGTATAGTCAAGTACCTCATACATAATGTCTGCAGGCTCCCCAACACTTAAACCTCCTATTGCATAACCCGGAAAATCCAATTCCTTTAGTTGGTTAGCACTTTCTATTCTCAAATCTTTGTACATACCACCCTGAATTATACCAAAAAGTGACTGTTTTTCAGTATTCGTGTGAGCTTCTTTACATCTTTTTGCCCATCTTGTTGTACGTTCCATTGACTTCTTAACATAATCATATTCAGCCGGATATGGTGCGCATTCATCAAAGGCCATTATTATGTCTGCACCAAGATCATTTTCGATTCCCATAACTGATTCAGGTGTAAATACATGTTTTGAACCGTCAAGATGAGATCTGAAGGTTACACCTTCTTCTGTAATCTTTCTGAGTCCGCTCAGGCTGAATACCTGAAAACCGCCACTGTCCGTTAGTATAGGTCTGTCCCAGTTCATAAAACCGTGAAGGCCTCCTGCCTGCTTTACAATATCCTGACCAGGCCTAAGGTAGCAATGATATGTGTTGCTTAAAATTATTCTCGCATCTATCTCCTTTAGTTCCTCAGGAGACATACCTTTAACCGTTGCAAGGGTTCCAACGGGCATAAAGACAGGGGTATCAAATGAGCCGTGAGGCGTATGCACCTTACCTAATCTTGCACCTGTCTGCTTGCAAGTTTTTATTAATTCATAAGTAACTGCTGCCATAGTAATTACCTTTCTATTAATTAGTTTATTTAATAAACATTGCGTCTCCGAAGCTGAAAAATCTGTATTTTTCTTCTACCGCTACGTTGTATGCATGCATCACATTATCCCTGCCGGCTAATGAACTTACCAACATGATAAGTGTTGATTCTGGCAAATGAAAGTTTGTAATAAGTTTGTCTACTACTTTAAACTCGTAGCCAGGGTATATGAAAATGTCTGTCCAACCATCGCAGGGAACAATCCTCCCACTCTTACCAACAGTTTCAAGTACTCTGCAACTGGTAGTACCAACAGCTACAACTTTTTTACCTTTTTGTCGCGTATCGTTTATTATATCACATGTTTCCTGACTTATTGAATAGTATTCCGAATGCATTTTATGTTGAGTTATATCGTCAACTTTGACTGGTCTGAATGTACCGAGGCCAACATGAAGCATAACATATGCTATTTTTATACCCTTTTGCATCAAGGAATCCAAAAGCTCTTTAGTGAAATGTAGCCCGGCTGTTGGTGCTGCGGCAGAGCCATTAACTTTTGCATATACTGTCTGGTATCTTTCCGGGTTTTCAAGCTTTTCAGTAATATACGGCGGTAATGGCATTATACCCACCCTGTCCAGTATTTCTTCAAAAACACCATCATATATAAACCTGACAAGTCTGTTTCCTTCATCAAGAACTTCCAGAATTTCGGCTTTTAGCTCTCCGTTTCCAAAAACAAATCTACTCCCCGGTTTAGCCTTCTTACCGGGTCTTAAAATAACTTCCCACTTGTCTCCTTCAACTCTTTTCAGCAAAACAAATTCTATCTTTCCGCCTGTACCTTCTTTTTCCCCTAAAAGCCTTGCAGGTATAACTCTGGTATTGTTCAAAACCAGACAATCGCCTTCATCCAGATAGTTAACAATGTCCTTGAATAATTTATGTTCAATCGCTCCGTTTTCCTTATCCAACACCATTAGCCTGGACATGTCCCTTTTTTCCATAGGATGCTGTGCGATAAGTTCCTCCGGAAGATAATAATCGAAATCGTGCAAGTTCACGTAAAATAACCTCCAATTTTTCTTCTATATATTATGTCTGTTTATTATAGATAACAATCATAAAACTTACTGCATAAAATAAACCAATAAATATCATACATTATAATTGTTTATATTACAAATATTATTGCCATACATAATCTTTTTTTGTATAATTTATGAGATAATCGTATGAAGTTCCATATGCTCTTATTTTTACTTAGGGACAACAAGTCCCCGTGTTTTGAGAGTAAATTTTTAATATAAATGGATGGAGGATTCAAAATGAAAGTAGCAAAATTTGGAGGAACCTCTTTAGCTAATGCAGAACAGATTAAAAAAGTTTGCAGTATCGTACTTGCTGATAGCGAGAGAAAGGTTATTGTTGTATCTGCCCCCGGTAAGAGGGATAGTTCAGATACAAAGGTTACTGATTTACTTATTGCATGTGCACAAAAACATCTGCAGACAGGAAACGCAGAAGCAGAACTTGAGGCTGTTGTAAAGAGGTTCAAGGATATAGCAAATGAACTTGGACTTGATGACGAAATTGTTAAAATGATCAAGTCTGATTTAGAAGAAAGACTTAAGCTTGATACTTCCCATATCGGTATGTTCATGGATGCCATGAAAGCAGCAGGAGAAGACAACAGTGCTAAATTGGTAGCTGCTTATTTGAACAGTATAGGCAAAAAGGCTGAATATGTATCTCCTATTAAAGCGGGGTTGCTCATGAGTGATGAATTTGGAAACGCACAGGTTTTGCCTGAATCCTATGACAACCTTAAAATGATTAACAGTATTGAAGGAATCGTTATCTTCCCTGGTTTCTTTGGTTACACTAAAGACGGGAAAGTTGCAACTTTCCCTCGTGGAGGTTCAGATATAACCGGTTCCATTTTAGCTGCCGCATTAAAGGCTGATCTATACGAAAACTTTACAGATGTTGATGCAGTATATGCAGCTCACCCCGGTCTGGTTCACAATCCTGTTGCTGTACCAGAACTAACATACCGTGAAATGAGAGAATTATCATATGCCGGCTTCTCTGTATTACACGAAGATACACTGGTTCCTGTTTTTATGGCTGGAGTTCCGGTTTGTATAAAGAATACAAATAATCCATCTGCTCCGGGAACAAAAATATCCCTTGTCAGAGACTATTCACCAAATCATGTTGTTGGAATAGCAAGTGATTCAGGTTTCTGTTGTATCTATGTGAGCAAGTTTATGATGAACAGAGAAGTAGGTTTTGGAAGAAAGCTCCTTCAAATTCTTGAAGATGAAGGTATTTCATATGAACATACTCCATCAGGCATTGACAACATATCCATAATATTAAAGCAGAACCAACTGAAGGAAGGTATGGAACAAAAAATAGTTGACCGCATTAAAAATGAATTGAAGGTTGATGATGTTTCTGTTGACCACGACCTAGCAATGATAATAATTGTTGGTGAAGGTATGAAGAATACCGTAGGAACTGCTTCAAGGGCCACAACTGCATTAGCAAAGGCATCCATCAGTTTGGAAATGATTAATCAAGGTTCTTCAGAAATAACAATGATGTTCGCTGTAAGGGAGAATGAAGCACATAAAGCTGTTATATCTCTCTACAACGAATTTTTCCTTAACAAATTATACAAATAGTAAGTATAAAAAAAGGGACTCACTTTAAATGAGTCCCTTTTTATGTTCCAACTATTTCTTTAACTCAACTTTAGTTCCGGTATAGTAGTGAGTCAATATCTGTTCAAATGTAAATCCGGCTTTTGCCATACCCATAGCACCTTCCTGACTCATGCCTACCGCATGTCCCCATCCTTTACCTGTAAAAACATATTCCGCAGGACTTGCAGATACCGTTGATTCTTTGCCACCCGCTCCCACAATAGTTACTTTCTGGTTGGGATCATTATATGTTTTCTCTCCGCTACTGGTTATTACTTTTATTTGGCTAAGCGAAACATTTTCTATTTTATTATTGACCTCAACATTTATACTTGCATCAGAAGAAATGGTATACATTTGGCTTGGAAGACTAAGAAAAGTCCTGCACCTGTCTTTTGTGATTATAACACCATCGGGTTTCAATGTTCCGGTAATAACCATTTCAATTGGTCTTCCTGCCTCTGAGCACTTTGTAATTTCAATGCCCGTTACAGTTCCCAGTCCATAGCTTTTTAGTTTTGTACTTAACTCATCTGCCGTAAACTTCATTGTCCAATTGTAATTGTAGGATTTCCCCGACTCATATTTGTCTTCAACACTTTTAAGATATGGTATGCTGTTGCCCCAAACATTTACAACATCCTCAGTTCTGCCTCCTGTAGACGCTGAAAATACTGTTTCAGCAAGAGTTCCATTATAGGTCACAACCATATCACGGGTTTCATCAACGGCTTTGTTTGTGTTGGCATTTTCCGAACTATAGCCCTTATACATCTGGCAGTCAGTTGTAGCACACAAATTGAAACCGTACTTTGAATGTTTGTTAATTGATTTGTAAGAATAGGTTCTTGCTGCCACAGCTTGAGTCTTTAATGCCTCAATATGTGAGTATGCCGGCATTTCATTGGGAACTACGCCGTATATATATTCTTCAAAAGGCAATACATTAATAATTGTCATGTCACTGCCGGATAATCTAGTAATCTCAACCTGTCCACGATATAGGCTTGTTCCAATTTTTATCGTGTTTGGATTACCTGCAGATATTGATCTCCCTCTTAAAAGACTATTTGAAGATGCGTACATAAATAAGACTTTGCCATTTTGATCTGTACCGTAAATTCTTGAATTAGTCTCAGTGATTACGCTAAATGTATTCTCTCCCAATTTTGATTTAACAGTATTCACGGCTGCTTGAGCTGTAGATTGGCTAATGTAAAAACCTGTCCATATTTGCCAACCTGAATCAGTGTATACAGGATATGTGGTAACACCTTTCTGACTATAACTTTGGCTCAGTGAAACTGTATCATTATAATTATTATATGTACCGTTTATCTGAATATGGTAAGGACCGCTTGTTGGATTTCCGGTCAAAGTAACTGGCGTGAACTTTGTTCCGCTTTGTATAAAGTAGCTGTCTTTTCGCAATGTAATTGTCTGACCAGCATCCGATTCGTAAACATTATTATATTTTCCAGTTTTTACATCATAAGCACAGAATAGTACTCCCTTGTCGCTACTTATATTAATTTGGCTCTGAGCCGTTGACCCATAATACAGACCTATTTTTACGGACGGTGCCTCAGCCGCTGATGTATTATAGTTATTGAAACCGGTCAGCATCGTAAATATCATTACAATACACAAAAATATGCACATTTTTTTCATTCGTACTAAACTCCCCCACTTTTTCATTTTCTTTTAACTTCGACAAGTTCAAAAGTACATCCTGCCTTGTTTACTGAATTGTAACAATATTGAAATATAGTTCATATAATATAAAAATCAGATGTAAAAAATTTGACACTTGATATAACGAATGTTATTATAGAAAAAAAGAATAATGCTAGATAGAGGTGCGTTTTTTAATAGTACGGACAATGAGGATTCTGGGGTTTAATGATTTGTTCTGAAAGGAAAAGACGCCGAAGGCAGTACTGTACCCCGAACAACGTAATGCCTGGTTTCAAGGTCAATAGCCTTGTGACTGTCATCATTTAAGAAATGGTGGAGCGCTATCTGTTTTAATTATATTTTATTATAATTGGTTAAACAGACGTCGGCGGACTGCCGACGTTTTTTAATTATATTATTGTTTTATGAAAGGGTGGGAACAATGAAAAAGCCAATTTTTACGGGCTCAGGTGTAGCAATTATTACCCCATTTACAAATGACGGTACTGACTATAATAAATTATCAGAACTGATTGAATATCAGATTA
>JAEYNY010000101.1 GCA_023412275.1 Bacillota bacterium | reverse complement strand
TGATTTTCCCGTCCTGACAGGTCCCACAATTCCTATGTAAATATCCCCTTGAGTTCTTTCAGCTATTTGCTGGTATATGTTGAATTTATCCACCCTTAGAACCCTCCCCTATATTGTTACACGTCCTGTTACGGACTATGTATATTGTCTTTTTCAATATTAAATATATGTCCGAAAACAGTTATTATTACAAAAAAATAAATTTATTGAAAAATGTGTTTTTATACTGAAAACATTGAGAGAACTGTTATAAACCCCGGCAGTCTATTTTGATAAGGCGGGAATTGACATTAACAAACATTCCACGATATAATTTTCTATATAAAGGCTGAATCCTCTTTAAATGAGGTACGGAGGAACCAATTTTGGGGCTAATCTGAATAAGACAGTTAGTAAGTGTACATATCGTTTAATAATCATCTTTGTCTTTTTCGTAGGGCGATCCTATTACCCGAACCCGACAGCTAACTTCGGAAGCCATAAATAGGAGGCTAAAATGTTACAACTAAAGAAAATGATTTCCGGTGCAGCAACCATTGTGTTGTGCCTGGGATTGTTTGCATTTTCATCTTTTGCCGATGAAATTCAGACTGGAACAGTTTCCGCATCTGTTCTAAATCTCCGAAGTGAACCCGGAACAACTTCCAAGGTTATAGGAAGTATGACCCGTGGGGACAAGCTCAGTATTCTTGAAAGCTCAGGTGATTGGTTAAAAGTAACAACATCAGAGGGTGAAACAGGCTGGGCGTTCAGTCAATACGTTTCCCTTTCCAAAGTTTCCGATGAAGATACATCGGAAAAGCAGTCTGAAAATTCTACTGACTTATCAGAGCAGATAGTGAAATTTTCCAAGACTCTACTGGGTACAGAGTATGTTTATGGAGGTACAACTCCTAAGGGCTTTGACTGCTCAGGATTTGTACAGTATGTCTTTAAGCACTTTGATATTTCATTAGAGAGGGTAGCTTCCAGTCAGGCAAACCAGGGTACCCGTGTTTTAAGTCAGGACTTGAGTGCAGGTGATTTGGTTTTCTTTGACACTGACGGAGGTCACAACAGTATTAGTCATGTAGGGATATACATTGGCGGCGGACAATTTATCCATGCTTCATCAGGAAGTTCTACCCGTAAAGTAATAATTTCTGATATAACTTCCGGATATTATGCAAACAATTTTATGAAAGCAAGACGTGTTATACTATAATTTTTAGGGCTGCTCCTTTGAGCAGCTTTTTTTTTTAGCTAAAAAGGGCTCCCGTCCAATGAAAATAATTCACCGGGTGGCAGCCCTTTCATTAACATTACATTTCTGTTTTTTTGTCTCTGGTCATTAATGCTCCTACAGCACTTCTCGGGTCTTTACCTTCAAAAAGTATTTTATATGCTTCTTCAGTTATTGGCATTGAAACACCAAGCTTTTTGGCAAGATCATAGGCAGGCTTTGTAGTTGCCACGCCTTCAACAACCATATTTACTTCATCCAATGCCTGCTGAACGCTCTTTCCCTGACCAATCAGAATACCTGCTCTTCTGTTTCTGCTATGCATACTTGTACATGTAACTATCAGGTCCCCTACTCCCGTAAGTCCTGAAAAAGTATCAGCATGCCCTCCCATAGCTACACCGAGCCTTGATATTTCTGCAATTCCCCTTGTCATAAGAGCAGCCTTTGTGTTGTCACCATACCCCAGGCCATCTGAAATTCCGGCACATAAGGCAATAATATTTTTAAGAGCTCCTCCCAATTCAACCCCAACTACATCCGTATTTGTATATACTCTGAAATTCGGAGTCATAAACAAATCCTGAAGGAACTCAGCAATTTCTATTTTTTCGCAAGCAGCTACTACAGTAGTAGGGATATCTCTTCCAATTTCTTCTGCATGGCTTGGTCCTGATAATACTGCTACGTTGTTATCAGGCAACTCTTCTTTCATTATTTCTGAAAGCAATTTACAGGTTTCATTTTCAATCCCCTTTGAACAGGTAACTACAACAGTACTCTTTGAAATAATACTTGCAAGGGTTTTGCAGTTCTGTCTTGTTGTTTGTGAAGGAACTGCCAACACAACTACTTCCGCTTCTTTACAAGCCTCTGAAATATCGTTTGTAAATTCAACGCTTTCAGCTACTTTAACACCGGGTAGTCTTGTAATATGTTCCCTGTTTTTCTTTAAAATTTCTATTTCGTCTACCATGGGTGACCACAATCTAACCTTGTTACCATTCGTAGATAACAATACCGCCATTGCTGTACCCATGCTTCCCGCACCAACAATTGCTATATTTCTATTCATGTTTGCCTCCCTACATCAATAAAGTTATATATACATCAAGCTTTTTTCTTTTGACCTATTTTTGATTCTGTTCCATTCAAAAGTCTCTTAATATTCCCGTTATGACGGGCAATTGCCAATATTGACAGTATTGTCGCAAATATAATAAAAATCGGACTGTTCCCTTTTATGGCAGCCCCTATTGGAAAAGCTACGCATGCTAATATTGATCCCAGTGAGACATATCTGGTAAACGCTACTATTATAACAAATACACCCAGAAGAATAAGGCCAAGTTTCCAATCCATCATCATTACCACTGAAAATGAAGTGAGAATACCTTTTCCACCTTTAA
Source organism: Bacillota bacterium (assembly GCA_023412275.1). Lineage (GTDB taxonomy): Bacteria > Bacillota > Clostridia > Acetivibrionales > DSM-1351 > Ruminiclostridium. The sequence goes on along the minus strand of JAEYNY010000101.1, from coordinate 3,372 downwards.
ACCCGAAGTATACCGGCCAGTTATGCCCTGCTATAGCAGCGATACCGCCAACCATACCGCCTATCCCTGAAATAGCCAAAGTAATTGAATCAGGTATGGACGTAATAATCAAGTTACCAATAATATATGATAGAACTCCTTTAAGAATATCTCCAAATATTACAAGAACCGCTGCAGTTTTTCCAAGTGTCCTCAATGTATTTGTCATTCCGGCATTGCCGCTGCCATGCTTACGTATATCAGTTCCATAAATTCTCCCCACAACAATGGAAGTATTCAAGCTTCCAAGGAGATATCCTATTATCATAACCAATAAAATCTTTATTGAAAAAAGACCCATCTTTTCCTCCATAAGCCTAACCGGCTAAAAATCATTTAAATGGTATAAATCCATAATCTCTCTACAATGTCTGGACTAATCTTCCTTTTCACGCTGCCTATGAATAAATCTTATGGGAGTTCCTTCAAATCCAAAATTTTTCCTGAGCTGATTTTCCAAATAACGCTCATAGGAATAATGGAACAATTCCAAATCATTAACAAATACAACAAATGACGGTGGCTTTATGCCCGCCTGAGTCATATAGTATATTTTCAGTCTCTTACCCTTGTCTGAAGGAGGCTGAACCATAGCAACTGCTTCATTTACAAGATCGTTCAACATTCCTGTAGATATGCGGAAAGCTGCTTGATCAGCGACAAATTTGATAAGCTCATAAATCTTATTAACCCTTTGTCCGGTTTTAGCAGATATAAAGAGAACCGGTGCGTAGGTCATAAATCCCAATTTCTCATGCACTACTTTCCTGTATTCCTCTAGTGTACCCGTCTGCTTTTCAATTAAATCCCATTTATTAATAACAATAATTGAGGCTTTCCCCTGCTGATGTGCGTAACCCGCAATTTTTGTATCCTGCTCTGTTACACCGTCTTCGGCATCAATCATAATAAGGCATACATCTGCACGTTCAATGGCAGTCCAAGACCTGATTGTACTGTATTTTTCAATTGTTTCGTTGATTTTACTTCTTTTTCTTATTCCGGCTGTATCGATAAAAGTATATTTTTGTCCATCCTTTTCTACATGAGTATCGATAGCATCCCTTGTAGTACCCGGGATATTACTTACAATAACCCTGTTCTCACCGAGAATTGAATTAATCAATGAAGATTTTCCTGCATTAGGCTTTCCGACAACGGCTACCTTAATAACATCCTCATCCTCTTCGGCATCTATATCTTCAGGAAAATGCTCAAAAACCGCATCAAGAAGATCACCCATACCAAGGCCATGTACAGATGAAATTATCTGCATATCACCCATGCCCAGGTTATAGAATTCATACACATCAGGTGGCGGATCACCCACCCTGTCAACCTTGTTTACACACAGCACAACTGGCTTCTGTGATTTTCTTAGCATGGTTGCAACTTCCTTATCGGTAGCTGTCATACCATCCTTTGCATCAACCATAAAAATAATAACGTCCGCTGTTTCAATGGCAATTTCAGCCTGACGCTTCATTTGCTGCATAATGATATCCTCGGAATAAGGTTCAATTCCTCCCGTATCTATTAATGTAAACTTAGTGCTTCTCCACTCTATCTCAGTATATATCCTGTCTCTTGTTACACCAGGAGTATCTTCAACAATAGAAATTCTGCTGCCTGCCAGATAATTAAAAAAAGTAGACTTACCAACATTCGGTCTGCCAACAACTGCTACAACAGGTTTACCCAAATACTACACCTCCACGTAAAAATAAACAACCAACTTTATTATATATATATAAAATATCTAATTTCCAATCAATGCATTTACAAAGTCATTGCCCGAACTATCCACTATTCGGATTGGGATGTCAAGCTCTGCTTCAATACGTTCAACCGTATAATCGTCTAGGAAGACATGTTCTCCGGCTCGTAACATATTCCTGCTTATTAACAATTCCTGCCCCAAATCACGGCCTTTTAGCTGTTTTACAATATCCTGCCCCGTGAGCAACCCCGTAACAGTTACATATGGACCAAAGAAATCATTTTCTATATCATAAACATTGACTTCCAAACCATTATATACATTTTTTATTTCATCTACCAATTGTAATATATTTTTATATACAAGTCTACCTGTTACCAGACTTACCTTTCGGTTGACAGGCATTATATGCTTTTTCTTATTTTTAAGGGCTTCCTTTACTTCTTGCCTGAGTAAGGCCACCATTCCAACACCGTTTTCAATCTGAGGAAAACCCTCGTATTCCTTGTATTTTGGAATATCAATACCCGCATTAATATAAAACTCGTCGGACAGGTAAATAACTCTGGAGCCTCTCTCTTTCAATAGTTTATTCTGCCATTTATGTACCTGATTTATAACATTTGTACTGCTTTCCATATCAAAGGGCTTTAATTCAAATAAGTTTTCTCTGTGTCTGCTTATACCAACCGGTACAATTGAAACACTGTTTATAGAAGGATAAAGCTGACACAAATCATCAATAGTTTTATCCAACTCATTTTTATCATTAATATCTCTGCACAAAACAATCTGACAGTTAACTTCAATCCCATTATCCGTTAACATTCTTATTTTGTCCATAACATCACCAGCAAACCTGTTTCCAAGCATAAATTTTCTTAAATCAGGGTTAGTCGTATGAACAGAAACATTTATGGGTGACATTCTATAATGAATAATTCTCTCAAGCTCTTCATTTTTTATATTAGTCAGAGTAACATAATTCCCGGTAAGGAAAGAAAGTCTTGAGTCATCGTCTTTAAAGTACACTGTTTCTCTCATTCCCTTAGGAAGCTGGTCAATAAAACAGAAAATACACTTGTTGGTACAGCTCTTAGCTCCATCAATAAGTGAATCCTCAAATTCAAGCCCTAAATCTTCATTTTCATCCTTTTCGACTTCTATCTCCCATATCTCACCGTCAGGCTTTTCAATCTCCAGAAGTAATTCCTCAGAAGCCTGATAATATCTGTAATCAAAAATGTCTTTTATATTCTGCTTGTTTATGGACAACAGGAAATCTCCTGCCTCAACCCCGGCTTCCTCTGCTATGCTTCCGGACTGAACCATACATATTTTAATTTTGTTGTGCAATGCTATAACACCATCCTACTAATTTTTCATAAACAAGCGAATATTTCTCGCTCTATACTATCATTTGCATCTGTAAAAAAAATAACCAATAATTTTTTTGTAGAAATCAAAAAGCAGCAAGATATCATCCTGCTGCTTTAATGACATATTATTATTTAGCTTCTACTTTAACTACCTGTTTGCCATCATAATATCCACATTCACCACATACCCTGTGAGGCAGCTTGAAAACATGACACTGTGGGCAGCTTACTAGA
>JAEYNY010000069.1 GCA_023412275.1 Bacillota bacterium | reverse complement strand
ATAGTGCATTTCCGGCAGTGTCTGTCAAGGTAACAATTGTATTATTAAAAGATGAACGGATATGAGCAGCTCCACGTTCAATGTTTTTACGTTCTCTTCTTTTTCTGGTAGTTCTTTTAGCACCAGTCTTCGTTGCCATTTGTTCGCAAACCTCCTTTAACTATTTCTTTTTGCCGCTAACGGGCTTTGAAGGGCCTTTTCTAGTCCTTGCATTAGTTTTTGTACGTTGACCTCTTACTGGAAGACCCATTCTGTGTCTTCTTCCTCTGTAGCATCCTATCTCAATAAGACGCTTAATATTTAATGCTATTTCTCTTCTAAGGTCGCCTTCAACCTTGTATTCTTTGTCGATTACTTCTCTGATTTTGTTTATTTCATCATCAGTAAGATCTCTAACACGAGTATCAGGATTAACGCCAGTCTTAACAAGAATTTCGTTAGACTTAGGTCTTCCGATACCGTAAATATAAGTGAGACCAATTTCTACCCTTTTTTCTCTGGGCAAATCTACTCCGGCAATACGTGCCATCTTTACTTACACCTCCATTAAAATTTGTGCCGCCATAATTGCAGCACTCAAACTAATTCTCCACCGATTGGATCATGAAATTTAACGATGCCATTCCCATAGGCTCATGTCCAAACGATATCGTCAAATATTTAAAATATCAACAAGAATAACAATGAATCGGGAAATTCTTTTGTTCAGCCGCTTCTTGCCGAGATTTTACGAAATTAAATAAAACATAGATGTGGGTCCAATATTAACCCTGTTTTTGCTTATGCTTTGGGTTTTCGCAGATAACCATTACTCTGCCTTTTCTTTTAATAATTTTGCACTTTTCGCATATAGTCTTAACTGATGGTTTTACTTTCATCGCTATATCCTCCTTATAATAAGAAAAAATCTGCTTAATTAGTTAATTGGGTAATACTTTTATATTAATAAATAATACCTTTAGGTATATATTATTTTGCTCTCCAAGTTATCCTTCCTCTGGTAAGGTCGTATGGTGACAATTCAAGGGTTACCTTATCTCCTGGAAGAATCCTTATAAAATTCATTCTGAGCTTACCTGATATATGTGCCAATACCTTATGCCCGTTCTCAAGCTCCACCTGAAACATAGCATTAGGCAATGCTTCAATAACAGTACCTTCAACCTCTATAACATCATCTTTTGCCAAACTAACACCTCCTCCAAAGGATAAATAATACATTTATAAATTAATTGCTCTTAACTAAACTTTACTGTCAACAGGTACATTATATTCAACAAGTGCCTTCCTTACCTCAGCATTTGTGCATTTTTCTCCTGAAGAAATTTTCTGTGCAATAGCTTCGATAACATTGTTTGTAATAATCAGGTGTCTTAACTTCTTTTTTTTAGGATTCTCCAGTCTTCTGGAGCTTCCATCACTGATGAGTACATAATTATCATCAATCAAACCTGTCACTACAAATATTCTTCCTGCGTCCCGCCCTGCTTTAGAAAGTACAACCTGTCCCAGGACTACATTCAATGTAACTCACCTCTAAGCATAAAATTTACACAGTCAAACCAAATATAAATTATACAGGAAAACTAAAATTATAACAATACAATTTATAAAAATATATAAAATATTTATTAGAACCTTGTCAGTATAACCGGTCCATCGTTAGTAATTGCTACTGTATTCTCATAGTGTGCAGAAAGCGATTTGTCAGTTGTTACAACAGTCCATCTGTTTTCTAAAACTTTTACACTATAGCTACCTGCATTAATCATTGGCTCAACAGCTATCGTCATCCCGCTTTCAAGCCGTGGGCCTCTTCTCTTTGTAACGTAATTAGGTATATCAGGCATCTCATGTAAATCTCTTCCAATACCATGCCCTACAAAATCTCTTACAACCGAAAAGCCTTTACTCTCAACATGATTTTGAATAGCTTGTGAAATATCTCTTATGTGATTGCCTATAACCATTTGTTTTAATCCTTCAAAGAAACTCTGACGCGTTTCATCAATAAGTCTTTGTGCTTGAGCAGTTATATTTCCTACGGCAAAGGTCCTTGCTGCATCCGCATGATATCCGTTTAAATACACGCCAACATCTATACTGATAATATCGCCATCTTTTAAAGGCTTTAAACTTGGTATCCCGTGAACCACTTCCTCATTGACAGATGCACATATACTGCCGGGAAAAGGAGCCATTCCAGGAACACCTACATCGTATCCTTTAAAAGAAGGTGTTGCATGATTCTTTGTAATATACTCTTCAGCAATTCTATCCAATTCCTTTGTAGTAACACCCGGTACAGTATTTTTCTTTATTAGTTGAAGAGTTCCGTATAAAATCTCTCCAGCTTTTTTCATCTTTTCAATTTCAGATTGTGATTTTATAGTATACATTTTAAATACCTAAAACTTTCATTACACGTTGTGATGTTTCTTCAACTTCTCCAGCACCTTCTGCTATTTTCAGCTTGCCAGCTTTTTCATAATAATTGATGAGGGGCTGTGTTTGCTTATGATATGTCTCAAGTCTGTTCAATACTGTTTCTGCAGCATCATCAGCTCTCTGAATAACAGGAGATTTGCAAACATCACATATTCCTTCTTCTTTTGTAGGATTGAATACAACATTATATGTTGCACCACAGTTTGTACATACGCGTCTTCCGGACATTCTTTGTATAATATCTTCGTCTTTTACGTCTATTAAAAGAGCTACGTCCAGATTAATATTCATTTGTACCAATACTTTATCAAGATATTCGGCCTGAGGAATTGTTCTTGGGAAACCATCTAAAATAAATCCGTTTACACAGTCAGCATTTCCCAATCTGTCCTTTACTATTTCCACAGTCAGCTCGTCCGGTACAAGTTCTCCTTTGTCCATATATTCTTTTGCCTTTTGTCCAAGAGGAGTATTTCCCTTTATGTTCGCTCTGAAAATATCACCGGTTGAAATATGCGGAATATTAAGTTTTTCAGAAATAATCTTTGCTTGAGTTCCCTTTCCAGCTCCGGGAGCTCCTAATAATATGATCCTCATTATTGTCACCTCTTTACAATTACTCATAACATTAAGTTTAGGGCTTATGACGTATCATAAACCCCAAACCATTTGCTAACTAATCTAATTTGAAAGGATCTTATTCCAAGAATCCTTTATAGTGTCTCATAAGCATTTGTGACTCGATTTGTCTTACAGTATCAATTGCAACACCAACCAAGATCAGAACGCTTGTTCCAGCAAACCATACTCCTTTTACTCCTGTAATCCAACCAATAATATATGGGAATATAGTTATAAGAGCAAGGAACAATGCACCAAACCATGTTATTCTGTTCAATACCTTTGCAATATATTCGGAAGTTGGCTTACCAGGTCTTATACCCGGTATAAATCCACCATTCTTCTTCATGTTATTAGCCAGTTCAATTGGATTGAACTGAACATAAGTATAGAAGAATGTAAATCCGATAATTAATAATGCATAAAGTATTGCATATGTCCAATGGCCTGACCAATTCTTTATAAATCCGGCAAATCCGCCAGTTGGATTTGGTCTTGCAAATCCAACAATTGTTGAAGGCAACATCATGATAGACATTGCAAAGATTATAGGAATAACTCCTGCCCAGTTTACCTTAATAGGTAAGTGAGTACTTTGTCCTCCATAAACCTTTCTACCAACAACTCTTTTAGCATATTGTACAGGTATACGACGCTCAGCCTGATTAACCCAAACAACACAAGTAATTACACCAACGAATACAACAAGTATTCCTAATATTGCTAAAATACCTACTGCTCCGCTTCCTAAGTTACCCAAAGTGTAGTTCTTTATAATATAGTTAGCCCCTGTAGGACCAGCCGACAATATACCTGCAAAAATCAACATTGAAATACCGTTTCCAATACCGTACTCAGTGATTTGTTCACCAAGCCACATCAAAAATGCTGTTCCGGCAGTAAGTGTAAGTGTTACTGTAATGAAGGTTATAACGTTAAGTCCTGAAATAAGTGCACCTCTTAGACCAATAGTAATGGCTGTAGCCTGTAAGAATGCCAAAATTACTGTTGCATATCTTATCCATTGACCTATCTTTTTCCTGCCCTCTTCGCCTTCCTTGGATAACTGTTCCAATTTTGGAATAGCAATCGTTAACAACTGCATAATAATTGATGCATTGATATATGGTGTTATACTCATTGCAAATATAGTTGCATTTTTAAAGGATCCACCACCAATGATATCAATAAAGTTAAACAACTGTCCACCCTTTGAAATAAGCTGTGCAAACCAATCAGGGTTCAGCCCAGGAACAGGGATTCTGGATCCTAATCTAAAAATTAGGAGAAGGCCAATAGTTATTAATATCTTTTTCTTTAAATCAGGAATTTTCCAGGAATTCTTAAGTGTATCCATCATTCCACTCACGTTATACCACCTCGACCTTTCC
>JAEYNY010000025.1 GCA_023412275.1 Bacillota bacterium | reverse complement strand
AAGTAAAGGCTGTCCGTTTAACTGCAAATTCTGTGGAACCTGGTCTACTAAACAAAAAATTCGTTACCGTTCACCTGAAAGAATAATTAAGGAAATGAAAACAGCATATGATGCCGGTTTCAGATATTTTTATTTCTTTGATGATTTATTTACAATAAACAAGGAATTAGTTTATAAACTGTGCGACTTAATCCATGAAAATAATATGGAAATCAAATGGAGTTGCTTATCTCATGTAAAAATGGTTGATGAGGATATTCTTAAAAAGATGGCTGAAGCAGGATGTGATATTGTAGCCTATGGAGTTGAAAGCGGTTCTGAAAGAGTATTGGACAGCGTTGGAAAAAGCGAACAGTTCTCTTATGTTAAAAACGCTTTTAGAATGACCCAAAATGCTGGAATACGCGCACAATCTTTCATAATGTTCGGGCTTCCTGAAGCAAGGTTTGAAGACGAGGTAAAAACATTTAATTTTATAAATGATGAGTTGAAGCCTGATGATGTTGGAATCTTCTCATTTACTCCTTATCCCGGCACCCAGCATTATGACCATCCGGAAACACAAGGAATGCGTTTACTTATACCTGATTTAAACCGTTTGTCTTTAGTCGATGCGCCTGTTCATGATACTAATTATTTAACAAGAGAAGAACTCATTAAATTCCAAGTTATGGCCAATTACATGTGGAGGAGTAAAAACCGTGTACCAAAAGGTTTAAAACCTAGAAGACGCAGGGATGTTGCAGTTATACGAACACCTGAAGGCGGTTTGGTATACAACCCATTCCAACCTGAGGAAAAGAGAACAACAGATATGTATCTTAGTACTATAAAAGTTGATGAAATCACATTTGATATTCTTTACTTTTTTGATGGTTTTCATAGCACCGATTGTATTGCTAAGAAAATAGGTAAACTCTATGATTTGCCTTATGACAAGGCCCTTGAAAGAGTAGATATAGTCATTGATTATTTCACTAATAAAGTTGAACTCTTAGAGTTAAATGAATGGTAACATTTTGGAGGAGGATTTAAAGGTAGATGCAAATTAAACAAGTATTTGAAAGAAAAAAAGTATTACTTCCAAATATACCTACCACCGATATAATAACAGCTATTAAGGATGCTTTACCTTTAATGATTGGCTTGGTTCCTTTTGGATTGGCTTATGGAATAATTGCAAGGCAATCAGGATTAACCTGGTTTGAAACTTATTTTATGTCACTGACTGTTTTTGCAGGTGCCGCCCAATTTACAACCGTAAGTATGATAAGTTCCGGTGGTGTACAATTCCTCTTAATTCTATTTACAACATTGCTTATCAATCTTCGGCATTTGCTGATGGGGGCATCACTTGCACCTTATCTTCAGAAACTAAAGATAAAATGGCAAGCATTATTAGCATTTGGTATGGCAGATGAATCATATGCACTTACAATAACATACTACAGGGAAAAAGGGTTCAACCCTGTGTATCAGCTTAGTGCAAACCTTGCAATATATTTTTCATGGACAACCACTTCAGCTTTAGGAGCTGCTTTTGGAGGAATTATAAAAAACCCATTAAAATGGGGACTGGATTTTGCGATGCCTGCTACCTTTATAGTTCTTTTAATCCCACAGCTGAAAACAAGGAAAGAAATAGTTGTATGCTTTTCGGCAGCTATTATATCTGTTGCCGGTGCCATTATTTTACCGGGGAAATGGTATATTATAATAGCAGCAGTATCAGCAGCTATTATCGGAGGGGGGATTGAGGAGTTTTGCACTTTGAGAAAATAATTTTAATTATTGCCATCGCCGTTTTAACTTTTACTACACGATTTCTTTTTATCTTTCTTTTAAAAAATAAACCTTTTTCTGAACGTGCTGTCAGATGGCTCAAGTATATACCTATATCCATCCTAACCACACTTATTGCACCTACACTTTTTGTTACCGATAGGAAATTGAACTTATCTCTGCATAATGATTACCTTATAGCAGGTATAGTTGCCTGTCTGGTAGCCTACAAAACACGTAATATTTTAGCAACCATAGGTGTCGGAATGCTCATCATCCTTTCCCTGCGGTTTGCTTTTAACTTCGGTATATTGTAAGTCGGATTATATTGTAAATAGTATTAAAGCTCAAAATCTAACAACTGGGGGAAATATGTCATTTATAATTTATCCCAAAAATGATAATATAAGTAAAATAGTCTATTCCAACGGATTAACCGTTGTAACTGAAAGTAATCCTTTTTTACATACTGCATGTGTAGGAGTTTGGATAAAAACTGGCTCCGGCAGTGAAACAAAAGAAAATAACGGTATTTCCCATTTTATTGAACACCTGCTTTTTAAAGGTGTTGATCCTATGTCAGGAAAACCCTTTATTACTGAGATTGAATCCCGTGGAGGACAGATTAATGCCTTTACAGACAGGGAATTTACTTGTTATTATACAAAAATTATGAACGATGATATATCTGTAGCAATCAAAGTTCTGGGGAACATGATTTCAAACAGAGATTTTTCAGTTAAGGATTTTGAAACTGAAAAAAAAGTAGTACAAGAAGAAATTCGAAAGAAAAAGGATTCGATAAACGACTTTATACTTAATACCACATGCAAGCTTTTTTGGGGAAGTCAATCTTACGGTTTGCCCGTGGTAGGTAATGAAGCTACAATTCGTGCATTATCTCAACAAATAACAGCTGATTTTTTGGAATCAACCTATACTTTAGATAATATAGTTATATCTATAATTGGAAACATGTCATCTGACCTGCTTACTGAAGTCATTGATAAACACTTTGGGAGCATTAACAAAAAGTCAAAACCTACTAAGCAGATTGTAGAAGATAAGACATCTGCCAGGTTTTTTCAGAGCTACCAAAAAATCAATCAATCATACCTGAGTATTGGATTTCCGGGAGTAGGTTATGATAATTCAAAAAAAATAAATGCGTCGTCGGTTTTAAACGGTGTATTAAGTGGGGGTATAACCGGAAGGCTGCCAAATATTATACGAGAAGAATTCGGTCTTGCTTATTCCGTAATTACTCAACGGATGTCGTATAAGACCCAAGGCCTTTTTATAATAAATACCTGCACATGCCCGGAACATTTTGAAAGGCTTCTTGACCTGATTTTTCAACAGTTGAAGATAATGAGAGAAAAACGTTTAAATAATGATGAAATCTCTCAGGCCAAAAGAAAAGTTATCACAGATTATTGTTTCAGCATTGAGAATTTGCGGTACAAAATGGCTCATTTAGCTCAGTCTCACATATTTTTCAACAGATTACTTTCATCAAATGAAGCAATCAACGAAATACAAGAAGTGAGTACAGAAGATGTAAACCAACTGGTAGACGAAATATTTTTTACTGATGAAACGGTTATCTCTGCAATTGGGCCTTTTGAAACTGATCTTACCGAAATGGTAAGTAAATACTTATTATAGTTTATTATCGAGAAGGAGAATGTAAAAATGTATTTTCATGTATTAAATGATATGCCTGAGCTAAATGCCAAACCTGGAGTAAAGATCAAGGAGGTTTCCTTAAACAATGTAATGATGACTTTCATGGAGTTTGAACCTCAAACGGTACTTCCCCTGCATAAGCATGAACATGAACAAATCACGGTTGTTATTCAGGGATCAGCCAAATTCACGGTAAATGGTGAATCAAAAATTTTGAATGCCGGAGATGTGTGTTCTATTCCCTCTTTTATTGAACACAGTGTCCAAATAATGGATGATTTTACTATTATGTATGACAGTTGGTCACCTGTCAGAGAAGATTATCTTGTAAAAAAAGATTAATTATTATACAGATTGGTGGTAAAAATGAAATCAATAATGCCATACAAAACTATTTCACAAGACATAATTATATTGTTTATTTCAAGAATCATTTCTTCCGTAGGCAGTTTTGTATTACCCTTTTTATCTTTGCTTTTTACGAAAGAACTGGGATTTACAAGCAGCACTGCCGGTGTATACATAACAATTATTACAATGTGCTATATTCCCGGAAATTTATTGGGTGGAGTACTGGCAGACAGGTTCAATACCCGGAATGTGTTAATATTGTCGCAAGTAGTTTCTGCTGCCTGCTTGATATTAATTACATTTACAAATCATATATATGTCCGTGTTTTTCTATTAATAATCTCCTTTATTATCGCCGGAATGATTTATCCGTGTATTGATACCCTTGTAACGAGATCAACCGAAGGAGAAGACAGGAAGAGAGCTTTTTCTTTAATGTATATAGGCTTTAACATAGGATACGCAATAGGTCCGGTTTTAGGTGGATTCCTTATTTCAAAAAATATCAATTATTTGTTCATTGGAGATGGATTAACAACCATGGCCGCAGCCGGGTTAGTTAGTATTTTTATTAGTAATAAATCCGCTGTAGCTCCTAAAGTTCAAAATGTTGAAAAACAGAATACTAAAACATTCCATATTCTTTCTGCAAAAAAAATACTTATAGCCTTTATAATATTATGTGCTTTCTTTAATTTTATATATGCACAATATACTTTCACTCTGCCCTTGTCTTTAAATTCTACTTTCGGTTTTACAACCGGTGCAAAATACTACGGACTGCTAATTAGTGTAAACAGTATTTTCGTTATATTTTTCACTCCTATAATTACAAAAATACTTGGTAAAATGAGTTCTATTACAAATATGATATTTTCCGGGCTATTCTTTTTAGTGGGTTTCGGGTCCTATTATTATTCAATCAATATAATACTATTAATAATCTCTACAATACTTTGGTCTGTTGGAGAGATTCTGTTTTCTGTAAATTCGATAGCTTACGTGACTGAAAAGAGCCCCTCTACACATGTCGGTAGAATCTGTTCAACATTTAATGCAGTTTCAAGAATCGGAATGTTCTCGGCACCAATGATTTCTGGAGTAATTATTAGTTATTTGGGTACAAGTAGTGTCTGGATAGTTGTAGCGATTACCACATCTATTTGTGTTGCTTTTACAGCAGGTATAAAATTCATTGATAGAGATAACTCAGCAAACCCTGGTTTGGATATATAAAAAGCACCTCGTTGATTAAAAACTATTATTTATAGTCTTTAATCAACGAGGTGCTTCTTAAGTTATAATAACGTGTTAATGTTCTTTTAAACCTTAAACAGGCAATTTAGGTATTGAACCCAACAAATACTTCTTGATCAATGCAAAGTCAATTGCATCAACACTGTTATCACCATTTACATCAGCAAGTTTCATTCCATCAGATGACGGGAATGTGCTAATTTGCTTTATCAGGTATTGTTTAAAAAGTGCAAAGTCAATTGCATCAACAACTTTGTCACCGTTAACATCACCATAGATACCAGGATTCACATCTTCTCCCCCTACAAATGTAGTTATGGAATTGGCTGCCAGATTTGCTGTAAAACTTCCTCCACTAACAGTTATCTTTGTACCTTCTGCCAAATCCTGAGTTGAAGAAGTTGTATACGGAGTAACCGAGCTAGGAGTAAAGCCCTTCAATGTATATGTAATCGATTGACTTGTAGAACCGTCATTCATAGCAACTATAGCAAATTTTCCGGTAGCAGGATCTTTATATGCAGTAACATATACATTTGATACAGGATTTGAAGTAGCTGAGAATCTTTGCCAGCCGGGCCTTATAAATCTTGAATATTGACCTATTGTGTATAGTCTTTTCGCAATTTTATAAGTTTTTGAATTCATATCCATTTGTATGAGGCCTTCTCCGTTATATGTTTTATAGCAGGCACCCCACCAATAATTCCATGCATTTCCCTGAGTTATTGTCATAAAATCAAAAATTTGTTTTGACCACTTCAAACCGTCAGTAATTGTAGTATCATTTCCATTCATATCTGATATTTCTGTTTCCCATATTGCTTTTCCCTTTGCCTTTGTTGTTGGAAAGGTTGTGTAGGATGATCCATAATTATGACAACCTACAATATCTGTTCTTGTCACTGCTGTAGCATCATTCAAGCTATCTATTGCAAATGATTCAGTACATGACATTGGCTCACCCAAAATAACTTTTGCAGTAATACCTTCTTTATCAAAAGTTGGTACTAGATAATCCTTCATAAATGTCTTGAATTGAGATGATGTCCATGTACATGAAGAATAGTCTGTCTCCAGATTAGGTTCATTTGCAATCCCAATATGAGTAATATCAATTCCGAATTTTGATTTGTAGTTTTTTATATGCTCAGCTAAATATGTTGCATATGCTTGATATTTATCAGTCTTTAAATATCCTCTAGAAGTAGACCCGTTTGATTTCATCCACGCTGGCGGACTCCATACAGTATAAAGAATTTTGTTAATTCCATAAGCAGACTGTATTTCTCTTATCATGGATATCTGGTCGTCGTTTGTTTCTTTCCAGTCCCAAGTTGATTCAGATGGCTGCATTGTTTTATTTGGTCCGTCTGTGGCATTTCCCCATGTTCCTCCGTCACCGAGTATAGAACGGAAAATTGAAAATCCTGCACCTTTTGAAGTTGAAAAGAGCAAGTCATAAATTTCCTTTTTCTTTGTATCTCCTAAAAGAGCAATATTATTGGACTGATGGAAAGCTTCTGAAACACCAAAACCATCAATTGCTTGATAATTGGTATCCCAATCCACGGTAACTGTTGATGCCGCATAAAGATTTAATGGTAATGCCATTGTGAATACTAGCATCAAAACCATAGTTAAACTTAATAAACGAATCATTTTTTTCATATAAAATCCTCCTATTCTTTCTTTAACACTAAATAACATTCTTTCTCTTTTGCTTTTATAAATTGTCCTAAATATTTGAGCAAACTTTATCTTTTGTAAAAAGTACAGAACTCACCCCCCAATAATATAATTTAAGCAAAAAGGTAGCTAAAACCCCTTAAACCTACTCATTTGTATACCTACATTGGATAATTTTGATGTACTGCAGAATTTCATGGGGAATGTAAGAAGAGAGAATCTCTTTTTATACTAAAAAAGGAGAACAAAAGGAAAATACAAAAAATGTAATTTTTATATGTTGCAAATTCATAACTAAGCTAAATTATCCAATTGTCAAAATTCAAATTATCCATTTAAATACATTATATCATATATTGCCCATTATATTCAAAACTTTGATTAAATAATAAAAAATGCCTCCTTATCGGTTACATCAACTGTAAACCGACAAGGAAGCAAATTTAACACCAATAGAATTTTTTATAGTACTATTACATTTGTACGTCCGATTACTAAATAACCATCAACATAACAACGGAACTCCATGGTATTACATAATGAGAAAGTCCACTTAAAATCGGATCTGTCAAATTTAAACTGACCGAGTTTTGCTTGCATATAATAACCTTTGTTATCTGAAAGAGCTTTAACTCCATTAAGTGTGGCAGTATCAAGATCAAACTCCTTTTTGCATCCCAATCCCGGTACTAAAACATTAACTGTAAGTACACCCTTGTTACAAATAACAATACAAGGAGTTACTATGACAACTGCAGGCAAATAAACTTCAAAATGCTTCTCAACTGTAGTGATATTACCCTCTGCATCTTTAATTGTCACTGTAACAGTGTATTTTCCGGGTCTGTCTAATTTGATGCAAGTATTGTTCTTTACAACTTTTCCAGTGGTTTCACCAGGACCAGTTACTACCATTTTTTCACTAACTATGTCATATCCATTCTTCTCTATACTATAAGATAATCTCAAATTTGTGCAAATACTGTATTCGTCGCATAAATTCAAAGTTATAATAGGCTCTGATTTCTTTATCTTCACCTCTGCTGTTTTTACCTCTTCTTTATTTCCAGCAACGTCTACTGAATAATAACTGATTTTGTGAATTCCATCACCTTTTACTGTGAAAGAGGTTCCTTCCGTAAAGTCGGATTCATCAACTGAATAATATGTTTTTGCAATTCCGCTCTGGTCGTCTGTTGCAGTTAATGTAACTGCCACATCTTCCTTTGACCAATCGGCAGGTACTTTTGCAGTGGTAACAGGTGTAGTATTATCAATCTTCACCTCTGCTGTTTTTACCTCTTCTTTGTTGCCAACCTTGTCAACAGAATAGAATGATATTTTATTGACTCCTACTTTATCTACTGTAATAGTAGTTCCTTCAATAAAATCACTATTATTTAAGGAATAATATGTTTTTGCAACTCCAGTCATATTGTCCGTTGCAGATAAAGTTACAACTACAGGACTCTTGTTAACCCAATTGACAGGTGTATTAGAATTTGTAACAGGTGCTTTTGTATCAACAATAAGAATGGCTGTCACTATATTGGATGGTTCTGACTCCCCAAAGGAATTACTGTATGCAGTAACATAAAATTGATGATCTTTGTATGAAAGATTATTGACCTGATATGAAAGATTATTCAGGTTCTTTACAAGTAAAACCGGTGCTCCATCTACCAATTCATAAACATTGTAGCCGTTTGCATATGTAACAAAACTCCAAGATATTGAAGCAGTTGTTGAATCCAATACCTTTACCGTTGCTTTAGGAGCCTGCATATCAGGAAAAATTATATTCTCTGTTATTCTGTTGGACGGTTCTGATTCTCCAAAACGTGTGTTGTATGCAGTAACTTCATATGTATGAACAGCCTCGGACAAATTGTATATCTTAAAGCTAAGTGCAGTGCCTTTGTAAAGCAATTGTCTTTCTCCATCCTTAATCTCATAAACACGATACTCGTTTGCCCAATTTGTTGCTTTCCATGATAAAGTTATATTGTTAACATCGTAAATGTTGTATGTGAGAACGGGCGCTTCAACTATTGGCCAGATTAACTGAAAGTTTGAAGAACTACCTTCCGGCGATTCTCCGAATCTCGTACTGTATGAATAAACTTTATAACTATACTCTCCTGACGGCATATTTGCAAATGTTACTGTAGTAACATTACCGGTAAGAGTTTTTACTAGAGATTTTTGCCCGTTAACTATCTGATATACGTTATATCCGGTTGCATAACTTGATGCATTCCATTTCAGCACTATATCATTTCCATTTACAGTACTTTGTATTAGATTATCAGGTGCCGCCATAATTGGAAGAACTAATGAAAAGTTAACTTCGGATACTTCTGCTGATTCTCCGAACACTCTTGATACAGACGTAACTAAATAGTCATACGCCCCTGCCGGCATATTTGTAAATGTTACATATGTAGTTGTAACATTCTTGATTAATTTCTTCTGTCCGTCAATAACCTGATAAATGTTGTAACTGTTTGCCGCTTCTGCTGCCGACCACTTTAATGAAATGTCATTTCCGTTTACAATACTGTATTCAAGATTAGCAGGAGGTAACATCTGCTGACTTATATTTAGTGAGACTTGACTTCCTTCAAGGGACTCACCAAAACGGCTGCTTACTGAATGAACCTCATAAGTATGATCCCCCGGTTGAACATTTGACAAGGTTCCAGTATTTGAATAAACGGTGGTTTTAAGGACTTTTTGCCCATTTGCTACTTCATATATTTTATAACTGTTAGCGTAATTCACTGCATCCCATGATAATACCACATTATTGGCATTTTGAATCTTGTATGTCAAATTGCCGGGTGCAGTCATTGTAGGGAAAACAACAGACAACTTTATTTCTGCACCACTTGAGGATTCTCCAAATACAGTAGACGTTGAAGTAACTACATATTGATAATCCCCGGCAGGCATGTTTGTTAAAGTTACGGTTGTAGTTGTAACTGATTTTACTAATTGTCTCTCTTCGTTTACCACTTGATAAATATTATAACCGGTTGCATATTGAGATGCAGTCCATTTTAATGTAACATCATTTCCGTTAGCAATACTATATACTAAGTCGGTGGGAGCAAGCATTTCTTGTTTTATAGTCATTGAAACCTTGCTTCCTTCAATAGATTCACCAAATCGACTGCTTACTGAGTGAACTACGTATGTGTGATCACCTGCTTTTATATTGGATATTTTTGCGGTTGGTGTATATGTAGTTGTCACAAGTACTTCTTTACCGTCAACCAGCTCATATACTTTATAGGAATTAGCATATGTTACAGCTGACCATGTTAGCACAACATTGTTTACATTCTGAATAGCATATGTCAGATCGGTAGGCGCAATCATAGCCGGGAAAACTAAAGAGAATTTAATTTCTGATCCATTTGAGGACTCTCCAAATACACTAGATACTGATGTTACAACAAAATCATAATCTCCGGCAAGTAAATTTGTAAATGTAATAGATGTAGTTGTAACATTCTTTTTTAGTACTTTTTGTCCGTCTACTACCTGATATACGTTGTAACTGGTGGCATAATCTGCTGCTGTCCATTTCAATGTAATATCATTTCCATTTGCAATACTGTATTCCAGATTTAATGGTGCTGCCATGTCCTGTTTTACTGTAATTGAAATTCGACTGCCTTCAACAGATTCTCCAAAACGACTGCTTACCGAATGAACCTCATATGTATGGTCTCCTGCAGAAACATTCGATATAGTCGAAGTCAAACCAGTTGCTGTAGTCTTCAGTGTCTTTTGGTCGTTTACAACTTCATAAATTTTATAGCTGTTGGCATTATCTGATGCACTCCAGGAAAGTACAACACTATTTACATTCTGAATCTTGTAAGTCAGATTCTCCGGTGCCTTCATTGTAGGAAAAATTATTGAAAAAGTAACTTCCGACCCACTTTGAGATTCCCCGTAAAGTGTGGATACCGAGGTAACGATATAATGGTACTCTCCTTCGGGCATATTTGTGAAAGTTACTGAATTTGTACTTACAGTTTTTTTCAACTGCTTTTCTCCGTTAACTACCTGATAAACCTGATAGCTGTTTGCATTTGCAACTGCCGACCAGGTTAAGGTTATATCATTCTGATTAGCAAGACTATACTTTAAATTCTCAGGAGGCAGCATTGTCTGTCCTTTTATTGTTACAGTGAGAGTACTTCCTTCTATTGACTCCCCATAAGTAGTGGAGTAAGAATGAACCTCATAGATATAGTCACCGGCAGTCATATTGTAAAAAGTAGCAGTATTTTTGGTTACTGTGCTTTTTAAAACTTTTTGCCCGTTTATTACTTGATATATTCTGTAGTTTGTTGCATTAGGCACACTTGCCCAACTTAAAACTATATCTTTATCATTGTTTACAGTGTAGGAGAAGTTACCCGGTGGCGGCATCAGAACATCTCCTAGAGTTGCTGTGACTCTGCTACCTTCCGCAGACTCACCAAAGCGTGAGCTTACCGAGTGAACAACATATGTGTGAGTGCCTGCTGGTATGTTTGTAAGTGTTATTGTTGTCGTATTAGCCGTAGCTTTCAATACTTCCTGCCCGTCAATAAGTTCGTAGATGTTGTAGCTGTTAGCATAAGTTGCTGAATTCCAGGTCAGTATAACATCCGTACCATTTTGAATCCTTGAAGCTAAATTGCCCGGCGCTGCTATGACGGGAAAAATCACATTAACTTCCAAAGAGGTTGAGAGAGGAGATTCACCATACAAAGAATTTACTGCTGTAACAGCATAGGTGTAATTTCCTGCGGGTACGTTGGTTAAAGTGTATGTGCGGTTTGCTGTAGATGTAAGTAGAGTTCTTTCACCATCTGCTGAAATTTTGTAGATATTATACGTTTGTGCATATAATGCTGCTGACCAATTTAAGGTAACGTCGTTGATATTCTGAAAAGTATTGGTTAGTGTATCAGGTGCTTGCATTTCTGGGTAAACAATATCAACAGAGGCAGGTGCACATGGTCCTGATTCACCATCTGCACTGAGAGTGGACACCACATAAGTATAGGTGCCTTCCGGAAGATCATTAAAAGTGAAGTATGTAGATGTAGTCGTTCCCAGTTGTTTAAGCTGTCCCTCACTTATTCCGTATATATTGTAGCCGGTTGCTCCATATACGGAATTCCATGTTACTTTTACATCATCAGGTGATGTAAGTTGAGCCGTTAGATTGCTTGGTGGTAAAATACTACTATTTGACGCGGCTAAAATACCTGTTGGTAAAAGCATCAAATTAAGACAACATACCACTAAAAGCAAACTAAGAAATTTAGAACCTACTTTTTTTTTCATCATTTGACCCTACCTTTCTTTGTGAAAAAGTGAAGAAGGCAAATACAAGCCTGAAACAGGGTAAGCAGCTATCAACTGTCCCGGCCCGTACTTCGGCCTATGTTCGGATAATTTTGATTTATCCTTTTTCACGATATTTTTAGATACGAATTGATAAATTCCATTCGTTCTATACCCAAATTTTACTATATTTTACTTCTCCAAACAATGATAAGGCTATATTTTACTTATATTTCTACCAATAAAAAAAAGACCAGTCATAATGACTTGTCTTTTAATGGCTTGCTTCCCTTTCAAATATTATCTCGTAATCAGTAGGTTTTCCTTGTGAATTATAGTACATGGGTAGAACCTGCACCAATCTCCATCCTTCTTTAGCATATTTTTCTATTAATTCGTGGTGATTAGCTTCAGTAAAAAAACTTCCTAAAGTTGCC
The DNA here is from genome assembly GCA_023412275.1 of Bacillota bacterium. Taxonomy (GTDB): domain Bacteria; phylum Bacillota; class Clostridia; order Acetivibrionales; family DSM-1351; genus Ruminiclostridium. The sequence goes on along the minus strand of JAEYNY010000025.1, from coordinate 30,093 downwards.
TGTACAAACTTATATTCAAACATAGAAGACCTCTTTTCCTATAAATTCTTTTATTAAGCAATAGCTACGTATAATATTATACTGTATTACCATTTATTTCAATTATCTAATCCAATGGTTTGTATTGTTCAATTTGAGCATCGCCAAAAGTCCCCATCTCATTGTAGGCTGTAACAGCAGCATCTATAACATGGAATGCCAATGCAGCCCCGGAACCCTCTCCCAAACGCATTTCCAACATAAGCATGGGAGTCATGTCAAGTACTTCCATTATTCTCTTGTTTCCCGGTTCAGCAGAACCATGTGAAGGAAGAATATAATTCCTGCACTCAGGCTTTATTCTTATAGCCGCCAAAGCAGCAGCAGCGGAGATAAATCCGTCAATCATAATAGGAAGTCTGTAGGCAGCTGCTCCAAGGAAACACCCGGTAAGTGCTGCAATGTCAAAGCCTCCAACCTTTGCCAATACATCTATAGGATCGGATGGATCCGGCTTATTTACATCAATTGCCTTCTTTATAACTTCTGCTTTATTGATAAGACCTTCCTGGGTCAGGCCTGCACCTCTTCCTACCATTTCACCTATTTCGTATCCTGTAAGTACAGATGCTACAGCACTGCTTGTAGTTGTGTTTCCTACCCCCATTTCACCAGTCCCAATGAGATTTACACCTTGTTCCTTCAGTATTCCTACTATTTCAATTCCCGTCTCAATTGCTTTTATAGCCTCGTCTCTTGTCATTGCCGGGCCTTTCACTATATTCCATGTACCTTTTCTTATTTTCCTGTTTAATATTCCCGGACAGTCAATGTCATCATCAACACCAACATCTACAACAACGGTATCGGCTCCCGAATGTCTTGAAAGAACGTTCACACCGGTAAAGCCTTTTAGAAAATTTTGTGTAACACTGGAAGTAACGCTTTTAGGACATGAACTGACTCCTTCTTCAACTACTCCGTTATCTGCACACATTATTATTATTTTTTTATTTTTTACACTGGGAAACAATTCTCCAGTTATCCCCGCAAGCTGTTTTACAATTTCCTCCAAACGACCCAAGCTACCCAATGGTTTCGTTAGGCTATCCAATCTTTTCTGTGCCTTCTGTATCATTTCATTATCAAGCTGTCCTATGACATTCAATGCTTCTGTAAAAGTCATAATTTATCCCCCCACAAATTATCTATTATTAAAATAAAGTGCTATTAACTAAATACCAGTAAATATGAAATTATCAAAAATACGGTCTGATTTAATTCACAGACAGCTCCCAGAACATCTCCCGTGGCACCTCCGATTTTTCTGCCCAGAAATTTAACCAGTAATGCTGCTGATAAATACATGAAAATACAGAGAAAAGCACCCGATAATCCTTTAAAACCCGAAAATGTTATAATACTGATTATCAATGCTATTACCAACTCTTTTAATCCACAATAATCAATAAAGGATTTTCCCAACCCCGGACCGCTTCTTGCATACTCTGAAACGGCTGCCCCCGCAACAGAGCCTATTCTTCCTGCCACAGGCATAAGTACCAGAGTAAAGTACATATGAGCAGATATAATAGAATAAATTAGCACTGCATTCAGCCCTAGGATACATACCGTAACCAATACGGCATATGTTCCTACTCGACTGTCTCTCATAATTTCTAATATTTTCTCTTTAGGTCTGTTTGAAAAAATACCGTCGAAGGTGTCACCTAAGCCATCCAGATGAATTCCCCCGGTTAATAGTATGTATGTAATAACAACAAGTACGGCAGTTATAGCCGGGGCAAAAAACATATTCAGAACATAACTCCCACAGGCAATTACCCCTCCTATTAGCAATCCAATCAATGGTGCGAAAGCCAGACCCTTACCAAAATCCTCATCGCTTACATCTAAATTAACAGGTATAGGAATTGTAGTCATAAACTGGACTAAAAGTAAAAAACGTTTTAAAAGTATCATTTTTTATGCTTCTTTCATGATTTATTTTATTTTTACTGGAATACCTGAAACACACAAATAAACGTCTTTAGCAGCGGAGGCAAGTTTCTGATTTACTCTGCCTTGAATGTCTCGGAATAGTCTTGCGCTCTTATTATCCGGCACTATGCCCATTCCGATTTCATTTGTAACCAGAATAAATGGAATTCCTGACCTCTTTGCAACACTCAAAAGTCTTTCAATTTGAACATTAACAGCTTCTTCCACTGCAATCATATCCTCATGAACCATTTTATCAAAATCAGGACATACTTCAAACATTATATTTGTAATCATTACTGTGATACAATCCAGAAGAACGGCATTTTTACTTGGACACTTATCTTCAAGTAATATATCCATATCTTTATATGCCTCAACAGTTCCCCAGTTTGCAGGACGTTGCTCTCTGTGCTTTTTTATTCTTAGCTTCATTTCATCATCAAAAGGTATAGATGTTGCTACGTACAGAACATCTTTACCGAATTCCTTAGCCAATTTTTCTGCATATGTGCTTTTACCGCTTCTTGCCCCGCCTGTTACTAATATAATACTGCTTGAAACTTCTGGTTCCATATTTATCCTCCCAATAAACTTCCATTTTTTCCAAATGCATATCTAAAATTATAAACTATTTACCGCCGGTACTGTCAAGTAACTTATTAAGTAGTTTATCATAAGTTCAGTATGTTTATTTTATTTAGATGTAACACATATTATATGTAAACGAATATTTGAAAGGAAAATCACATGGGACTAAAAAAATGTATTATTTCAATGTTAATATTTTTATTCCTTTTTCAGACAAGCACTTCCGCTTATGAAAGCATAAGCTACCTATATGCAGGAAACACAACGACCTATATAAATAATGTTAATCGTTCCGGTACAAACCTAACAACAGTTTCTCCCGATTACTTTGAAATAAACAGTAATGGAACTTTAAAAAACACCATAAAAGTTGACCCTCTTTTTGTAGAGAGTATGCATTCACGAGGAATAAAAGTTGTACCTTACCTTAGTAATAACTGGGATAGAACTCTCGGCAGGGCTGCATTGACCAATCAAAACTCATTTGTAGCCAGTTTGAGTGCCGAAATTGTACGACTTGGTTGTGACGGGGTAAATATAGATATTCAAAATCTTACCGAATCGGACCGTGATGCATATACAGCTTTTATAAAACTTTTACGTTCTTATATGCCAAAAACAAAAATATTGACTGTGTGTGTAGCGGCTAATCCTTGGGGATCAACTATTGGCTGGCAGGGTTCCTATGATTACGCGGCATTAGGTACCGTTTGTGATCAGGTATTCATAATGGCTTATGACGAACATTACACTGGAAGTGAACCTGGTGCGGTTGCCAGCTTTTCTTTTGCTGAAAAAAGTGTTAACTATGCACTAAAATATGTTCCTTCTACAAAAATAGTTTTAGGAGTACCATTTTATGGGAGATATTGGAAGCAGGGTTCAACAAGTGGCGGCTATGGAGTAACTGTTGCGGACGTTGAACGTCTGGTATCAACTTGCCAATCCAAAACCTGGTATGACAGTACCTCTCAATGTGCCCGTGCAACTGTAACGGTAACTTCAACAGATAATGCGGTTATCTGGGGAAGCAGCAAACTTTCGGCCGGCACTTATGATATTTGGTATGAGGATGAAACCTCTCTTGAAAAAAAACTATCACTTGTTTCAAAATATAACCTTTTAGGTGCAGGTAGCTGGGCATTGGGACAAGAACCTCAGCGTTTCTGGAATAATTACAGTCAGTGGCTCATTGGTAAACCATTTATAGATATTTCAAACCACTGGGCACAAAGCTATATTATAGATTTGTTTCAAAAAGGAATAGTCAGTGGTATGCCCGGCAAGCGTTTTGTGCCTGACGGCAGTCTTACCAGAGCAGAAGCCGCAGCATTGCTTGTAAAAACACTTGGCCTTCAAAATGAAACCGCAACTGCTTCCTTTGCTGACACTCAAACCCACTGGGCATCAAAACAAATTGCTATTGTAAAGGAAAAGGGCATATTCAGCGGGTATTCGGGGAATCTGTTTTACCCTGAAAGAAAAATTACCAGAGAAGAATTTGCCGTAGTATGTGACAAGATACTCCTCACTCCCGATACTGTAGATTTCTCTCAAAGAATTTTCAGTGACGTGAGCCCCGAAACCAACACTTGGTCAAATAAATCAATAATTGTTCTATCAATGAATAATATTCTTTCAGGTTACCCTGACGGCACATTCAGACCTAAAAATACAATAACCAGGGCAGAAGCTACCAGAGTAGTAGCTGCTTTACTGGAATATCCGGGAGGATTCACAATCTCACCGACTAACATTCAGAATCCTACACCTGTACCTCCGAGATAAAATCGGGTCAAAAAAACAGCAGAGAGTCCCCAACCAGGAACTCTCCGCTGTTTTTTGTTAATAAATAATTATTGGTTAGTAGTCTGTGTAATAGTTGCTGCGCCGGAGCTTACATCAAAGAAATATGAACCGCTTCCTTTGTATGAAAGAACCTTTATTTTATATGTACCTGCAGTAGTTGGTGTATAACTAATTGTTTCCTGTCTGGTTGCTGTTTCTGAAGAAGCGACCTCTGTTCCGCTTGGATTATAAAGATATACATCAAAATCCTGAGAAGATGACCAGTTTGGATGAATCAACGTTATAGCTATAGGATATGTAGTGTCAGGTACTGAGATTGTATATTCATCGTAACTGTTGGTCTTTGCTAAAGAATCTGCTTTATATATGTGGTTCGGAACGGCAGGGCCGGTACCAGTGAAATTACCTGCTTGCTTTATGGCTGCATAACTGTCCAGTCTGCCAAAGCCGTAATCCAAATCCTGCCCCGTAGGACCCCAGTCCTGAGCCGTACTTGTGATTATATTTACAACCTGTGATGCTGTTAGGCTAGGGTTTGCATCAAGAATCAATGCAGCTGTTCCTGATGTGAAAGGGGTCGCCATGCTTGTACCGCTGTATGCGATGTATTTATTGGTTGAATTAGCCTGTACTGCTGTTATATGATAACCCGGAGCAGCTATATCAGGTTTAACTCTACCGTCAGCTGTCAAACCTCTGCTTGAGAAATCTGCCAGGAAGAAACCTTTTTCTCCCACATCTGCAAAGGCACCGACAGTCAAAGCTTTTGAAGCTGCTCCCGGTGAACCTATAGTTGCCTTTCCCGGTCCTGCATTACCTGCTGCCACTACAGGTACAATTCCTGCATCAAAAGCATTATTGATAGCTACAGATGTAGAATCAGTTCCATCTGAACTTCCATCAGTACCGAGGCTCAGACTTATAATTCTGATATTGTATTTTGCTTTGTTTGCTACAGCCCAATCTATTGCAGCTGTGACATTACTCATAGTACCGCTACCGGCTGAATCCAGAACTTTCAAACCTATGAGGGATGCACCCGGTGCAACTCCTTTATAGCTTGAGTTACCCTCTCCTGTACCGGCAATAATGCCTGAAACATGGGAGCCATGACCGTTATCATCATAAGGAGTGGTTTTATTATTAACATAATCCTTCCATGCTATTACCTTACCACCGTCCAAATCCACATGGCTTGCATCAATACCGGTGTCTATAACTGCAACAACAATGTCACTGGTACTGTATGTTGTAGGAGCATTATCACCATCACCGTTAACATTAAAATCAGATTTGGCCTGAGTTACTCCAAAGGAACTTGTTGCAGTGTTCAAAGTTGCATGAACAGGTGCATCGTACTCAACCTGCTGAATCAAATCCGATTTTTCAAGCTGGCTTATTTGCTTTTTTGTTAAGTTTAGAGCAACACCAGGAATAATATCAAATTTATGCTTTAGCTTTGGATTACCCAAGAGCTTTTGTATTGATGAAAATTCAGTATCAGAGAGCTTTTTGTTAAATAGTACTGTAACTGGTATTTCATCATTGTCAGAAGATTCATCAATCTTCTCTTTAAGATTTACAAATAATTTACTATCGGGGCTTTTGGTGAGTTTAAATGCCGGACTTTCGGATTTAGCTGCTTCGTTTAATGGCTTAGCAAAAGTAAGTGTTTGTGTACCTACAATTGTAAACACCAATGTTAAAATAAAAAATAGTTTTACTAATTTACTTTTTCTCATAAATGTCTCTCCCCTCTATTTTTGCTATTGTTATTAATTGACCGTGCCACAATCTACATAATTTGACCTATAATTTATTTGATGACATAATTATTAAAACTGCTCAATTGCATAGTACAAAACTATTAGCACGGCTGCTTTAGAATTCTTATGCAATAATACATACTTGCATTTTTGCATCATACGTATAAAAATGGCATATTGTGAATTTATATTTCTTGCAGATACTTCACGTTTATGCTTTGCACAACGTTGTGTAAAGATATTTCCTGACCACTCAGGATACCCTATAGAGTAAATGAATAAAGCATGCTTCCTTATTCACTTTAAAATAATATACCACTTCCAATATATGGATGTCAATATATTTTTTTCAAATTTCTGGAAATTATTTTGCATACAAAAAAACATGGATTCACAAGATCCATGCTTTAAAAAGAAATATTAAGTAATGATATTATAGCCTTATATTTGATCAACCATAGTTTCAATCCTTGAAGTTGCTTTCTCAATTGCTTCCTGCCGCTCAAGTTCTGTAGTTCCCGTTCCATCTACCAACAATTCTTCAAACTTGCTTATGCCTAAAAATCTCATAATATCGTGAATATAATTCAATCCCTTATTTAGAGCTGGTCTGATAATCCATGGTATATTTGCTCCTGATGACTGTACATATATAAACGTACGTTCTTTGTCATTTAGCAAACCATAAGGCTTATTTTCGTCAAAAGCAATAGTTTTACCCGACTGTATAACACAATCAATATATTCCTTTAAGGGAGCCGGGAAGGACAAGCTCCACATAGGCGATGCAATTACGTAAATGTCCGCATCTCTGAACTGATCACACAGCTTAATTATCTGGTTTACTTCATTCTGTTCATCTTGAGGCAGCTTTGCCAAAGCCTCAGAATTAACAATAGCACTCCTGCTTTCAAAGTAACTGTATTTCAATTGTGGTATATGCTCTTTGTACAAATCTACTTCTTCAAAAGCCATACTTGGGTGTTTTTCTAGTATGCTGTTAATGAGCTTTCTTGCAACTGTTTTTGAAGAAGACAACTCTTCCGGTTTTGTATTAACACTAATATATAGCAGCTTTTTCATAAATATCCCCCCGAAGATTTTTTGGATATTTATAATATTTGCATATAAAATGTAAATATACTAAAAAAATATATAAAAACTATATCAGCTTCCTTTTTTTAAAAGGTACACATAAAAATCTTGCAAACGATTTTCTTTTCGTCAGCCACTCTATATGAGAATCATTTTTTGTATCTGAAAGCATTTTAGGTATAAAGAATTTTGCAACTGTTTCAGGTCTATCTCCCAAAGTATTAAAAATAAATTTAAATTTGTTATCGTTTAACACGGGAGAAGCTTCTCCGTCAGGAGTTTTAGTCAGAAAATCAGTAAGCATCATACCTGGAGACAGCCTCCCTGCTTTAACAGAAGTTCCTTCCAGTTCCTTTGCCAGTGCACGTGTGAAATATGTCAGCGCTCTCTTGGATGTACCATAAAGGATAGTTTTGACCTGAATCATGTCATTTGAACCAAGGCCCTCCATATTATAAATTCTTCCTCCGCCCTGTTCAAGCATATTTCTAGCCGCAACCTGGGAGCCATATACCATTCCTTTAATGTTTGTAGCAATGAGTTTGTCTACATAAGGTGCTTCTGTATTATATATAAATTCATGAGGACAATTCTGCCCTGCATTATTTATCCAAATGTCAATCCTGCCCCACTTTTGAGCAGATTGGTTCCAAAGATTCTCAACATCACTTATGCTGTGAACATTGCAGGGTACATAAATGTACTTACCTTTAAACTCTTTTAGCTCATTTGCAATTGCCTCCGGAATACTTTCACCTCTTCCTGAAATAGTAACATTGCAACCTGCCTTCATGAATTCAACCGCCATACAACGTCCTATACCTCTGGTACTCCCTGTAATAATAATGTTTTTCATTCAGCACACACCTCCATTAAAAATTTTCTCCAAGTCCCATCTGGTTTATTACCATTTTATAGTAAATACCTTTTTTGTCCATAAGCTCAGAATGAGTTCCATATTCCTGAATACAGCCATTACCTATAACAAAAATCCTGTCAGCATCACGTATTGTAGAGAGTCTATGAGCAATCAAAAAACTGGTGTGATTTTTCATAAGCTTGAGTAAAGCCAGTTGAATCTCTTTTTCTGTTTTAGTATCAACACTGCTTGTAGCTTCATCCAGGATAAGTATTGGGGCATTACATAAAACTGCTCTTGCAATTGCAATCAACTGTCTCTGTCCCTGGCTTAGATTATCCGAGCTTCCCGTAATATGTGTATTATACTTTTTGGGAAGCCTTGAGATAAACTCATGTGCATGGGCCATTTTTGAAGCTTCCATAACATCCTCATCTGTTGCTTCAGGCTTCGAATATCTTATGTTGTCCATTATCGTACCCGTGAACAGACATGTGTCCTGCAAAACTACAGAGAAACAGCTCCTCAAGTCTTTTCTTGAAATATCGGTAATATTGGTATTATCTATTAATATTTCTCCCTCATCGGTCTCATAAAATCTGGTTAACAGGTTTACAATAGTAGTTTTTCCGGCTCCTGTCTCACCGACAAGTGCCACAACTTCTCCCGGTTCAACCTGAAAACTGATGTTATTGAGAACTTTACGTGTTGAATTATATGCAAAAGAAACATTTCTAAACTCAACTTCACCTTTAATATCAGAAAATTCCTTTATATCCTTTTTGTCAGCTGCCTCTTCGTCTTCATCCAGAATTTCAAAAACTCTTTCTGCTCCAGCCAAAGCTGATTGAATTGTGTTAAACATTCCTGCAATATTGTTAAGAGGCATACCGAATTGCTTTGAATACGTGAGAAAGCTGACTACAACACCTACTGTTAATATTTTATTAACTGTTAGCACTCCACCTGCACAGGCAATAAAAGTAAAGCTCAAATTGTTAATTACATTCATAAAGGGCATCAGAAAACCCGCCCAAATCTGAGCCTTGGTAGAATCCTCACAAAGCTTGCCATTAACCTCTTTAAACTCCTCCAAAACCTTCTGTTGGCGGTTAAAGGATTTAACCATCTTTAATCCAACAATATTTTCTTCAATTACACCGTTAAGGACCCCAAGGATATTCTGTTGACTTTTAAAGTATTTTCGACTGTGCCGGGCTATTGTTTTTGTAAGTATAAAAACAAGTGGTATAGTTATTAGTGCAACAAGGGTTAAAACGGGACTTAAATACAGCATCATAATAAATGACCCTGTAATTGAAAAAATACTGGAAATAAGCTGCGTAGTTGTCTGAGCAACAGTACTGCTGATATTATCAACATCATTTGTTATTCTGCTCATAGTATCCCCGTGGGCTCTGGTATCATAAAAGTTCAAAGGAATTCTCTGGAGCTTTGAAAAGAATTCAGTCCTTATGCTTTTTACAAGATTTTGAGTAACCCTTGTCATAAGAATACCATTTGAAGTATCTATTATCCAGCTCACAAGATAGCAAGCAATAAGTGCGGTCAGTATTATAGTTAATATATTTCTATCTACAGTTCCAGTTTTAATATTAAATGTATTTATTGCTTGTCCGATTAAAAAAGGTGTGATAAGTGACACCGAAGCTGAAACAATAGTAAGTACTGCAGCCATTATGAGCGAACTTTTCCATTTGCCAAACATCCTGATAAGCCTTAGCATTGTACCTTTACTATTTTTCGGTTTAGCCATAGGTTGAAATCTCTGATGAGGCGGCCCTCCCATTCTGTTCCCCAAGCCCGGCACATGGCCTGCGTTTCCGGGTTTATTTGCACCAACCATTATAAGTCGCCTCCAATCTGGGAATCGTAAATTTCTCTATAGGTCTTGCAAGTATTCAATAAATCCTTGTGGCTTCCAAAACCTGCATTGATACCATTATCCAAAACAAGAATTTTGTCGGCAGTCATTGCCGTACCAATTCTTTGAGTTATCATAATAATAGTTTTCTTATCTTCAGTGCTTATTAATGCCCTTCTTACCTTTGCCTCGGTAACAGCATCAAGGGCACTGGTACAATCGTCCAGTATCATTATCGGGGATTCCTTCGCAAGCGCTCTTGCAATTGAGAGTCTTTGCTTCTGTCCTCCTGAAAGATTAACTCCATTCTGACCAAGTAAACTGTCATACCCGTTTGACATTTTTTGTATAAACTCATCTGCCTGTGCTTGTTTTGCTGCATTTAGAACCCTCTCATCATTTGTTTCCTGCATCCCCCAGGCTATATTATCAAAAACTGTACCTGTGAAAAGCATACTTTTCTGAGGAGCCAGTGCGATATTATTTCTTATATAATTTGTATCCAGCTCTTTTATATCTTTGCCATTTATATAAATACTTCCTTCCAGTACATCATAAAAATGAAGGCAAAGCCATGCAACTGTTGATTTCCCTGAGCCTGTTGGGCCTATAACTGCCAGGGTCTCACCGTTATTTACCCTGAACGAAAGATTTTTCAGAGCCGGAAGGCCACTTCCGCCGGGATATGCGAAGGTGACATTCTTAAATTCCAGACTTCCTTCACTGATAACTGTCTTATAATCCAAGCCTGAGAAATCTTCTTCACTTACTAATATCTCCACAACCCTTTCAGTTGAAGCCTTTGTCCTTATAAAAGTATTAAAAATATTCGTTATCATAATCAATGAGGTTAGTATCTGCATCATATAATTTATAAAGGCTGCAACCTTTCCAACCTCAATATATCCTTTACCGAACAGAATACTACCAAAGTAAATTATTAATGCAATACCTGTGCTGATTGTCAATGACATGAGGGGAGAAAAATATGAAACTACCAATTGAGATGAAACACTCTTTTGAAATAAATCTGTATTGACTGTATCAAACTTTTTTTCTTCATCATTAAACCGTCCAAAAGCCTTCACCAGCCTTATTCCAAGGAGGTATTCCTGTACAGTCGTGTTTAATCTGTCTATTGCAATCTGGACTTTCGCAAAACGAGAGTAACTCATTTTCATACTGATTATAATAAGAATTGCTATTATGGCTATAGCACAAAACAGAACAATACTCATAAACGGACTGAGAATAACAGCAAGTATTATACTGCCAATACAAGTCAAAGGTGCTTTGAAGAAAATTCTCATCATACCGTTCACGAACTGCATAATTTGATTTGTATCATTTGTCATCCTTGTAATAAGGGAACCGCTTTCTATTTTATCAACACTTTCTTCTGAAAAATTCATTATTTTTGAAAACACATCGTAACGCAGGTCAGCTCCAAATCTTTGGGAAACCTTGCTGGCAAGTATATTTCTTGTAGCCGCAAAACCTGCTCCACAAATGGTTATAATAAGCATCAACACTCCCAGCTTCAAAACAGAGTCCACCCTGCTGTTCTTAATACCGTTGTCTATTATACGGGACATGATAGCAGGCTGAAGTAAATCGCAAACCGCTTCAAAAAAAACACAGCTCACAGCTGTCAAAAACATAAATCTGTACTTTTTAAAATACTTTCGGTAAATATTCATAATCTACCCCCTGAAAGACTTCAACAAAAACACCACAATAGTTAGTACCCTAATTGTTAGAATCCTAACATATTATAATAAATCCTTTCTGTCATGTCAATTATATGAAATTCTATGAGAAAACAAATGTCATATTCCAGTTTTCCCCACCATAAATTTAATAGTGCAATAATAAGAAAGGTTGTGACATTATGAAAAAACAAAGGTTTACTCATCCTGAAAAATGGATTTTAATTGGTATTCCGTTTGTATTCATAGTAGGTTCTATTTTTCATTTTTTATATGATTGGTCAGGTCAGAAAGTTTTAGTAGGGTTGATTTCCCCGGTAAATGAAAGTGTGTGGGAACATGCAAAGCTGCTTCTGGTTCCTACTCTACTATGGTGGTTAGTTTATTATATTGCAAAACAAAAGAAATACGGAATAGATGCCAACCTATGGTTTACAGGATTATTAGTCTCCATTGTTTCTTCCATACTTTCAATGATGTTTTTTTACTACTTTTACACTCAGGCATTCGGAACACAATCACTTTATGTAGACATATTTATCTTTTTACTGGCCAGTATTATAGGTCAATGCATAGGGCTTCATTTCTACAGATATTCAGAGGGTTTGGGTGCAGGGTTTTCATTTTTACTTATTGCTCTCATTTGTGTATTATTTGTTTACTGGACATTTCAACCTCCGCACCTTCCTCTATTCTTTGACAAAGTTAATAACAAATACGGAATATAAAACACCTTTTACAAAGATAAAAGTGCTTGAACTACGGACAGTTCAGGCACTTTTTATTGAAATCTCATAGAATGTTTTTCCTGCAACTTTTGACATATACCAGTTATACAGGTGATTTATGGATATTGCGAAATTCAGGTTTCCTGATTCCATTCCTGATGAATTAATACCAATTACCTGACCGTACATATTAAAAAGAGGGCTTCCGGAACTTCCGAAAGTAATTGGAGCAGAAATCTGAATGAGATTTACATCCCCTTCTTTTCTGAATCCGCTTATAATACCATCTGAAACAGTATTTTTCAAACCATAAGGACTACTTATAGTTACTATCTCCTGCCCCTTTACCAAAGTCTTGTTAAAACCCAGCTTTAGTGGAATCATATCCGGCTTTTGTTTTGTCTTGAGCATGGCTAAATCCAATGTCTGATCCCATTCCACCACCCCGGCTATTTCATACTGGCTTCCATTTTCAGCTTCTATAATAATGCTCTGTGCATCCTTAACTACATGATAATTTGTAACTATAACCCCTTCGCCTATATAAAAACCACTTCCCTGAGAAAAAGGAACTTTGTTACTATCTAAGCTATATATCATTACTGTACTTTTATCAAAGGCTGCTATTTGCTCCACAGTCAGCTTTTGCTCTGTATATTTGCTTAGCATTTCTCCAATAAGCGTCTGGTCTATCGCGCTGTTAAAGGTTGTTTCCGGCTCACTTATGAGAATAAGTTTACTGTAATAGAACACATTTTTGCCGATACTTTCCGATAGTGCTTTCACCGGGATATATGTTCTGTTATCCTTTATAAACGGAGCAACATCGCTTAAAAACCCTATTCCGTTTTTATACACTATTTTGTTATCTATCTGCAATACTACTGTATTTTCACCGGATTTTACAATAACCTTTCTGTTTGCCCCATCCCATTGAACAGTACAACCATAGTTTTCAGAAATAAACTTAACAGGCAGCATAGTTCGACTGTTTTGAATAATTGGTACAACAGAACCGTTCATAGGATCAATTAATTTCTCTGTATTATTTACATAAGCTCTGTTGCTTCCGATATATAATGCAATAGAACCTGCCGGAAGTGACGTAGTATCGGCTGCCATGGTAACTCCGGGAGCAAGCATCCCAAAGATAAAAAAAACTAAAAGGAAGCAAGAAAATATCTTTTTATACATTTTACCCTCCAAAAAAAGAAAAGAAAGAAGTTTACATAATTTTATATGGATTAATTTTATATTACACTTATTTATCTTTCAACAGGTATGTGTTTACATTAAAATCTTGCAGCATCTTTCCATTAAACTGTAAATTTGATATAATTTCCTTTATGCTCATATTGAGCTATAACATAATAACGGGAGAATGCGTATGATATTTATTGTGACGGCACTAATGCTGGAAGCTGCCCCTATTATTGATTATTTTAAACTAAAAAAAGATATGAAAATACATCCCTACTCTGTTTATAAATGCTCGGAAATTGCTTTAATTGTTAGTGGTGTAGGAAAACTGAAAAGTGCCATGGCCTCAGTTTTTTTATATAATAAATACGGTTCCGGGGAAAACGATATTTTAATAAATATCGGCTTTTGCGGTACAAACAGCAAACGTTTTGAAGCAGGAAGTCTATTGGTTGTAAACAAGGTTACCGACATAGATACTGAAAGGGACTATTACCCCGATGTATTTTTCGGTGAAGGAATTCCCCAGATACCTGTTAAATGCTATCCAAAGGTTGTAAAAGCAACAGATGTAACTAAACAAATGGAAATATTCTGCGACATGGAATCCGTCGGTATCATGGAGGCTTCCAAAAAGTTTTTCTTTGCCCATAACGTCCTTATACTAAAAATAATATCAGATTACCTTAAACCTGATAATCTGGATAAGGCAAAGCTTCAAGGGTATATTGAAATGAACATGCCTATTCTTGATAGTTTAATAAAGGAAATAATACATTTGAATGAAAGTTCTGGTGAATTGCCTCAAGAGGAAGAAAAGGCTTCAATTGAAGCACTGTGCTTAAGTCTACGATTCACCCAGGCAATGAAGCTGATTCTGTCCAAAGAAGTTAAAAGAGCCAGAATAAACGGTTTGGAGCCTTTATCCTCATTAAAGCAATTTTGCGGAATTAAGGCCAATTCTAAAGAGGAAGGTAAGAAATATTTTGAGTACATTATTACAAAAATCAGGCAAAAATCTGTTTAATTCAATATATATAGAAGAACAAGCATATAATTATCCTGTTGTACGTATGGTTTTGGAAAAATACCCTGATATACCCGTAATTACTATACGTAATTACAAGGACGTATTCAACCGGGGAAATCAGTGTTTCCGGCTTCAAAAACACCACCAGTCCCTTATATTGGCTGTAAAAAGCAGTCCGTTTCTCTATAAGGGTCCTGAAGTGTGTCAGAATTTCGGATACGACCATTTTTATTATACCTCTTTTCTTTTTAATTGTATTTTTGACTGTGAGTATTGTTATCTTCAAGGTATGTACCCCTCAGCAAATGTAGTTGCCTTTGTTAACATAGATGAATTCAAGCAAGAAATAGAAAGTACTTTGGGTGAGAAAAAAGCTTATCTGGCTGTTTCCTATGATACTGACCTTATTGGTTTTCATAATGTAATTTCGTACTGGGATTTCTTGCAGGACTTTTTTACTAAATATCCCAATATTAACGTTGAGATCCGCACCAAGAGTGCTAGTGAAATGTTTTACAAAGAGTTTTCACCTGCTGATAACATTGTGATTGCTTTTAGTTTGGCCCCCCAAGAAATTATCCAAAAATTCGAAAGGCTAACGCCTCCACTTTCAGCCCGGATAAAAGCTGTGAAAACCGCTATCTCAAATGGCTTTAAAGTACGATTGTGCTTTGATCCTGTTATAATAAGTTCCGGGAACGAAAAACTATATGAACCATTTTTTAGAAATCTCTTCGCGGAAATCAACCCGGACAAATTAAAAGACGTAGGTTACGGGTTTTTCAGAATGTCAAAGGATTTTTTCAAAAGAATAGAAAAGCAAAAAATAGATTCACAACTTTATGCAGATGAGTACATTGTAACAGATGATATAGTTTCATATCCCACTGAACTAATGGAAACGGTAACGTCCATTCATCTGAAAGTTTTAAAAGAATATTTGCCAAAGGAGAAGATATTTACATTATGAAAACAGCAATATTAACCGGAGCTTCAAAAGGAATCGGCTTGGCTATCGCAAAAAGACTCATTACAATGGATTATAAAGTATACGGAATAGCTCGTTCCTTTCAAAATACAGAATTCACTCATGAAAATTTTATCCGAATTAATTGTGATGTTCTGAACACCAATGAACTTCAAAGAATAATTAAACAAATCGAATCTGAGGAAACTGAAATTAACCTGTTAGTCAACAATGCAGGAGTAGGCTTTTTCGCTCCTCATGAGCAACTGAAAATAGACGATATTCAGACTATGATACGTACAAATCTTGAAGCCCCTCTCGTTTTATGTAAACTTCTTTTAAGAGCTCTAAAAAAGAGTAGAGGAACTATAATTTCCATTTCATCGGTGACTGCCAAGAAAATAAGTACTCATGGCTGTGCTTACGCGTCTTCCAAAGCAGGACTTTCACACTTTTCATCAAGCCTCTTTGAGGAAGTAAGAAAATATGGTGTGAAAGTAGCTGTCGTCCACCCTGATATTACCAACAGCAATTTTTACGATAATCTTGATTTTACCTATGACAATTATGCCGAGGCTGTTTTGCTTGAGGAGCAGACCGCAGACGCGGTGGAATACATTTTGGGTTGTTCTGAAAACATGGTTGTAAACGATATAACCATACGCCCTCAAATAAACCGTATAAAAAGAAAACCACCTGTCAGTGAAAAATAATCTGACGGGTAGTTTCTGTTTTGTATTAAACCGCTGTCCAGCCTCCATCTACAAAAACAGTTTGTCCTGTAACATAGCTGGAGGAATTGGCTGCAAGAAATATTAATGCACTGTCAAGCTCGCCCATGTTACCAACTCGTCCCATGGGGCATCTGAAACTGACAAAATTATTAAACTCTTGATTACTTAAAATATCTCCGGTCATTTCAGATTCAAAAAATCCCGGCCCAATAGCATTTACTGTAATCCCATGTTTCGCCCATTCAGCAGCCAATGCACGTGTGAGGTTTATGACTGCACCCTTTGATGCATGGTAACTTGAATTTTGAGTTGCTGTATTGGCAATATGTCCAAACATTGAGGTTATATTAATTACTCTGCCGTACTTGTTTTCTATCATGTTTTTTCCTGCTTCTCTGGCAAACATGAATACTCCTGTCAAGTTAGTATTAAGTACCCGATTCCATTGTTCAGTTGTATGGTTCTCAGCAGGAACAACTTCCGCTACACCTGCATTATTAACCAGAATGTCAATTCTACCCATCTTTTCAATTATAGAAGCAACTGTATCCTTAACTTCCTGTTCGTTAGTAACGTCACATTTAAATGCCTGACATTTTCTTCCCATTTTCTTTATTTCTTCAGATACATCATTAAGTTTTTCAAGTCTTCTTGCAACTATTGCCAGATCAGCCCCTTGTCTTGCCAGAGCCTTTGCAAATTGTACACCCAAACCTGATGACGCACCGGTAACTACCGCAACTTTTCCGGTTAAATCAAATAAATCCATATAAAACACCTCTTTCTTGTTTCTATCTATAATTTATTTATATCCTTTTTTTATTAATATAAACAAAAAAGAAAGAGATTTATTATACTGATTTGATACTTTAACATATTACTCCAGCAGAACAGACTGATGTACTACCTGACCGCCAAAAATTTTGATGTAATGGGATTCATATTTTAAATTGTTGTCATATTTTGCAACTATTGTATAAAATCCGGGTGGTATGTCATCTATTATAAAATTTCCATTTTCATCAGAATTTGTTTTGTATACGGGACATCTCCTATCATGGCCAAAAAATAGGTGTATTCCTACATTTTTCACAACCTCCTTACTCCCTTTTATATAGGCAGTTCCGGTTATTTTTCCTGAGTAATTGTTTTCCCCTCTACTAAGGTATAGTCGGATATTTTGTGAATTTAACTGTGTGGGGTTTACATCCATTTTCTGTTCCTGATCAAGGTCTTGAGCGTTATACTGAATACTGTCTTTTTCAAGGGATATCTTATTTTTTTTCTTGACTTTTCCTTCTTCTTCTTGAAGCGTTTGATCTTTAAATTCCATATCTCCATCTCCTATTTTGCATGATTTCAAAAATCATATGTAATAGTGGGAAAATCCCACTATTTATTGCTAGACATAATACTTAACTTGCTTTTGGTTTTCTGCTTCAGCTTCAGCTTCTGCCTTAGCTTTAGCTTTAGCTTCTGCTTCCGCTTTAGCTTCATTTTCTGCCTTATTTTCTGCTTCATTATCTGCATCATTTTCAGACTTCTGACCCTGATACTGTTTCTGAGTCAATACATTATAATTGTATTGCTTGTTTGTTTGTTTCTGTTTATGAAACTCTTTTTCCTCATCTACGTCTACATTTAATTCAGCCTTTAGCTCAGCTTTAATTTGAGCCTTTAATGCATTAATATCAAATAATTCTTCCAAAACAAAATCTCCTTTCTAAAAAATATTACAAGAATATTCTCGTAATTTATTTTATGTTTATTATGAATAATAGGTGATGGTTTACCATAATTTTCATACTAAATCTTAATATGAATTTGTCTGTTTTTTGTAATTATTTTAGAAAAGACTGTAACTACCAGTTTTTTTGTTTTCAATTTTTTTAACATTTTTCTACCTTTTTAACCAATTTGCTAAAATAATGTCTATACAAAGCGAAAGAGTGTCGCTAACTAATTTTTAAATAGTTTTGCGACACTCCATTTTAAGTTTATTCACGTTATTACTTGTGTAAATCTGAAAGCAACTTTGTACCATTTCCTATATTGTCCATTTCGTTTTCACGGATTAATGTAACAAATGCCTGTTCAGGTATGTTCAATGTTTCACTTGCCTTTGAAACCAATTCCTTAACAAGGGTAGCTTTTTGCTCCTTTGTCATTTTGCCTGCTTCTACAGTAATTACCGGCATTTTAAGTCCTCCTTTTCTATTTCTTCAATTAATTTTTGCACAGCCTCGGCACTTGTTGCCCAGCTTGTGCAGAATCTTACGGCACTGGTATTTTCATCTACTTTCTGCCAGTATGAATATTCAAAATTTGCCTTAAGCCTTTTTAAAACATCATTTGGTAATATTGGAAACTGTTGATTTGTAGTTGACGATATTAAAAAACTGTAACCTTTTTTTAAAAGAGCCTCCTTTATTAACATCGCCATTTTGTTTGCATGGGTAGCCATCTCGAAATACAAATCGTTTTCCATCAGTGAAATAAACTGTAATCCAAGAAGTCTTCCTTTTGCAAGCATTCCGCCCTTTTGTTTTATAATGTATCTCAAATCCCTTTTTAGCTCATTATTGCAAACAACCAATGCTTCTCCAAAAAGTGCACCTACCTTGGTACCTCCAATATAGAAAGCATCACAATACTTTGCTATAGTGGGCAAATCAAGGTCATTGTCCTCTGCACACAACCCATATCCAAGTCTTGCACCGTCCAAGTATAGAATAAGACCGTTTTCCTTGCATACTCTACTTAATTCAATAAGCTCTTTCTTTTTGTATATTGTTCCGATCTCTGTAGGGTTTGAAATATAAACCATCTTCGGCTGAACCATATGTTCAGGGCCCTCATCAGAGTAATGAGCCTTGACGGTTTCTTCGACCTGTTCCGCGGTCAGCTTCCCATCACTGCTTGGCATTCCAATTACCTTGTGTCCCGTAGCTTCAATTGCACCTGTTTCATGTGTACTTATATGCCCACTTAAAGCAGCAATTACTCCCTGATGGGGCCTTAGTGCGGCTGAAATAACCGTCAGGTTTGTCTGGGTTCCACCAACAAGAAAATGTACCTCTGCATCTTGGCGCTGAATTTTATCTTTAATAATTTCAGCTGCCTTTTTGCAGTAAGGGTCCATTCCATAGCCTACTGTCTGCTCCATATTTGTCTGAAAAAGTTTCTCTAATACTTCAGGGTGTGCGCCCTCACTGTAATCACAATTAAAACGTATCATTTCCTTTTAATCCTCCGGTATGTCGGATATCCCCCTCTTTTTGTAAACAAATTTTAGATTATTTGTTTATCATAAAGTATTCCGGTAAAGTAATCAATCTATTCTTGTAAAAAATCATTTTGCTTTCACATACAATATCAAGTCTTCTATATTCTTTTTTCTTGTGAAATCAATTGGTTTGTCATAGGCTGCAAGCATTCCTTTTTCATCAGGAACCAATTTGTTTTTACTCTTGGACTTAATTTTCAGCTTCAACAAATTCATCAGTACTTTGTCAATGAGTTTAAGTCTGGTATAATCAAAACCGCCTCTCAGGTAAAAGAAACGTATCCGCTGCTGCTGTTCCTCTGTAAAGTTGGAATTTCTAACCTTTTCAATATCCCCATTCCTTGGTGGTGTAGCTCCTGTAGCAAAAACCACAAGTTTTTTATCTTTTAGCTTGTCAAAGTTCTTTGTTATTATTTTAATTCCATTTATACCAATTGCATAAAGTCCGCCACCATATATAATGGTGTCGTAGAGCATTAACATTTTAACATCTATTTTTGAGGCTTCGTAAATATCTGCCTGAAGCTCCTCTGCAATCCATTGAGCATATTTTTTTGCAAAACCCGATTTGGATTTGTAAACTACTACTGCTTTCACAAACTCCCCCCCTTAAGATACCTTCTATTATGAATTATACTTCAAATTTAATAAGTAGTCTGCCACATATTAGCATTTTAAATAAATATTTTTCCATAATTATTGAAAATGTATTGACAATATTGTTTTTTACTTTTATAATAAAAAACGCTCTGTGAAAACAAAGCACTTGCAAAAAAATATTTGCGCCATTAGCTCAGTTGGTAGAGCACCTGACTCTTAATCAGGGTGTCCCGGGTTCGAATCCCTGATGGCGCACCAAAAAACCTCTTACAAAAGTAAGAGGTTTTTTTATAACTCAATCAAATTTTTTCCAAGGATTTATATTAAATAAATTGTAATCATAATAATAAATAAACTTTCGGGTGTGATATATAAAATGACAAAATCAAAACGCAGATACTGGCTTCGTGTACTTTTTGTAGGTTTTATAGTTTATGCAGCTACAATCCTTGCTTTTATGCTGACTAGCAACATCAACCTGTTTCCCAGTATAGTACTTATAGGAAACTTTTTGGTACCAGTGGCCTTTGTCTCCTTTTT
The DNA here is from genome assembly GCA_023412275.1 of Bacillota bacterium. Lineage (GTDB taxonomy): Bacteria > Bacillota > Clostridia > Acetivibrionales > DSM-1351 > Ruminiclostridium. Next base: position 9,314 of record JAEYNY010000025.1, on the reverse strand, counting down.
CTATGAAAAAAGGGAATGGTTCAGCGTTAATATGTCTGCTACTGCCTTATGCTTTTTCTACGGTGGAGCTTTAGGTACAATCGCCGCTTCACTGCTTGAACCTGTTTTTATCAGTGAATTAACATTTACAACGGCTTTTACAGTGGGTCTTATTGAAGAATTCACTAAACTAATTGGTGTCTTTATGATTGCAAGACATAGACGATATAATTCAATGTTAGACGGGATTATACTAGGTTCCGCAGCCGGAATGGGGTTTGCAGCCTTTGAAAGTACCGGGTATGCATTTTCTACCTTTCTACAAAGCGGTGGAAGCCTGACACACACTGTATTTATTACTCTACTTCGTGGAATAACTTCCCCAGTAGGCCATGGAACCTGGACTGCCATACTCGCTAGCGTTCTTCTGAGAGAAAGTGTACAAGGAAGATTTTTTATCAACGGTAAAGTTATTAAATCCTATATTACGGTGGTAGTTTTACATGGTTTATGGGATGGTCTTCCATTGGTTATCAGATACCTTTTTCCCTGGACGTATTCAGTCATTACCGGGCAGATATTATTAGGATTAACAGGCCTTTATATTCTATACAACCGCTGGCGTGAATCGAAATTGGAATTTAGCGAAAAAAGACTTGATTCTTAAATTTTTAGAATCAAGTCTTAAATCATGTCAATCAAGCTTCTCCAAAAATTCAGAGCTTTTTTCAACGCAACCCACACATGAAAGCTTTTTTAGCCCTTTTATGTTGCTGCACTGTAAGGCCCCCGCATTTTCAAGAAAATAGTTCTCCAATTCTGCAACCTTTTCCTTATCGTAGTTACTTAAAATATACTTAACAGCATAGTAAGCACCGCAAAGGCCATCAGGAGCCCTGCCCCCTCCATAGTTTCTAAAGCGCTCAACCAAATCCTCTTCTATATTGTATTTCTCCTTGAAAGCACTTAGAACCGCTTGGGCACAATTCATTCTACTGCCGTTTTTTCCTATATAATTATTTTTAGCTTCAATAACAGACATATTATAACCTCCACGTAAATTGACTTATTTATATTTCAAGTGCGTCTTTAGGGCACTTTATTACACATTCACCACATTTCAGACAGTCAGGGTGTGTAACCTCTCCCTTACTACTGAATTTAAGTACATCTATTTCCATAGGGCAGGATTTTGTACAAAGATTGCAGCTAACACATCTTTGCTTATCAAAAGTTACATTTTTACCTTTTGAACCTTTTCCAGCCTTAGTAACCAAAGATGCCATTGTACCCATTGGGCAAATAACGCACCATGCTCTTTGACTGTAAATAACTCCTAGTATTATAGACAAGCCGGTGGTTATTAATATCATTCTTACAAACACCTGTCCAACCTGTACCATATTACCCCATGCAAATGATAACTGAACCCCAAAAGCCCCCATTAGTAACACAACGAAAAACAATCTGAACCACTTATTTTTCATAAGCCTTGGAATTTTTTTATTACGACTTATTTTAGAAATAAGTATATCATTAAAACTGCCTCTAGGGCAGAAATTGCCGCACCACATTCTTCCTTTGAAGATTGATACCACTACAGGAGCCAGCATACATATTATTGCGGCAATGCCTACCTTGGGATATATCAGACCCCCAATACAAAAGACAATAAGCATCAACCATACCCATTTGTGTACAAAACTTTTTATTGTGTTCATCTTTTACTCCTTATATAAATTTTGTGCACCTCGAGGATATACTTATTATATTAAAACACTTATTTGTTGTCAATCTATATATTTAAATATTACGATATATTAATATGCATTTATTTAACTGTATCTCCAAAATTCATAATGTATTCCATGAATTCCTGTATAAATGAATTTTGACTCATATTCATATATATAAAATTAAATTCCCTCATGATTTTTAATCCTTGTATAGGTACTATAACCAGTGTTCCATCCATCACTTCTTTTCTAACCGCTTCCATTGAAACTACCGTATATCCCAGATTGGCCTGAACCAACGATTTGATGGCACCTATACTTCCGACCTCCATGTAAACCTTTAAATCAGTAAGACTAAGTCCCATATCTGACATTTTGTTTTCAAATACCATTCTTGTTCCGCTTCCCTTTTCTCTCAAAATGAGCTTTCCGCTATATGCAACATCTTCAAGACTTACTTCCTCCTTTCTTGCAAAATCGCTTACAGGGGAGGCTACAAGAACCAACTCATCATCCCTCATTTTTTTATACTTGAATCTGTTTTTGTCAAAAAGCCCTTCAACTATGCTCAAATCAAGTTCCCCACTGGTAAGCCTTTTCAAATTTTCATCGGTATTGTGAACATGAACTATAACGTCAATGTTTTCGTGCTGTCTTTTATACTGTCCCAGCATATCCGGAAGTACAAATTCACCAATTGTGAGAGTGGTTCCGACATTGTATCGCTTGTTTAGTGCGGATTTGTTATTCAAGGTTCTTTCTATAAACAATGAATTGGCCTCAATCTCTTTTGCATATTTTAATAGAAGCTCTCCTTCCTCTGTCAGGTATATCTGTCTTCCTACTTTTTTAAACAATTTAACCTTATAGTATCCCTCCAGTTGCTTGATATGCTGTGTAACTGCCGGCTGTGTTAAATTAAGCATTTCAGCGGCTTTAGTAAAGCTGTTCAGTTTTGCCGCCCAAATAAAAGTAGTTATTTTAGGGTCTATCATATATAACCTCCATACACCAACAATCTATAAATATTTCTTATAGATATATAATAAATCATAATTTGTATTTATGCATATGTAATATTAAAATAAACATATCACAAATTTGGAGGAATTAAATATGGTATGGATAAGAAAAAATACTGCCGGAATACTACTGGCGTTGGTCATAGCACTTGCTGCCACTTGGCTGGGAAGCATATTCCCGATTATAGGAGGCCCGGTTTTCGGAATACTATTGGGTATAATAATTAACAACACAATTGGAAAACCTTCATGGTCAGTTAACGGTGTTAAATTTACGTCAAAAAAAATTCTTCAATATGCTATTATTTTGCTTGGAACGGGATTGAGTCTCACGCAAGTATGGAAGACAGGTCTTGAATCCTTATATGTAATGTTGTTTACCCTTTCATTTGCTTTTATATCGGCCTATGGCTTCGGTAAACTCCTTAAGGTACCGTTTAATCTTACAAGTCTAATAGGAGTTGGAACAGCCATTTGCGGCGGCTCAGCTATAGCTGCGGTATCTCCAATAATAGAAGCCGAAGAAAAGGAAGTTGCATATTCCATATCAACTATTTTTTTCTTTAATATTTTAGCTGTCTTAATCTTCCCTCCACTTGGACATTTATTGGGCTTTTCCGATACAGCCTTTGGTTTGTGGGCGGGAACAGCAATAAATGATACTTCTTCTGTTGTAGCAGCAGGTTATGCTTACAGCAATGCAGCGGGAGCATATGCAACAATAGTAAAGTTGACCCGTACTACAATGATTATACCAATATCATTGATTTATGCCGCAGTTACAATAATTAGAAAAAGAAAAGCTGCAAAACAGGACGATACTGTTTCTTACAGTTTCAAGCGTATTTTTCCATGGTTTATCGCCGGATTTCTGGCTGCATCACTGTTAAACACCCTTGGGGTATTCAACAGTTGGGCAGTTTCATTTCTTTCAGGAACTGGTAAGTTTTTTATTGTCATGGCTTTATCAGCTGTAGGATTAAATGCAAATTTTAAAGAAATGCTAAAAACCGGTTTAAAACCACTTCTTCTGGGGTTACTGGTATGGTTTACGGTAACAGTCGTCAGTATTGGAGTTCAGTTTATGACGGGTCAGATATAATATATAAAAAAAGCATAATAACCGAGGAAAGATAAATTCCAAGGTTATTATGCTTTTTATCTTAAATTTAATGGTTTCCGCAGCTACAACCGCCCTCACCGTGATTATGTTCATGTGAATGTTCATGACCTGAACATCCGGAACTTGCTGATTTCAGCTTCCCATCGATATAAAGCTGTACTGCTTCATCTATATTTCCACTGATTCCCGATATAATCTGTATATTATTTTCTTCAAGCTTCTGCCTTGCACCATCTCCCATTCCTCCGGCTATTACGGTTTTTATGCCCAGTGAAGCCAGAAAACCCGGAAGAAGTCCGTGCTGATTTCCTTCTGTACTAACTACTTCCTTGCTTTTTATGGATTTATTCTCCATTTCAACTACTGTAAAACGCTCACATTTTCCAAAATGAGAGGAAATATTGTTTCCTTCTGTTGCTATTGCAATTTTCATTATCCCGTTCCCCTTTCCAACAGATAATTTATTTTCAATATACGATACAGCATCTTCCAAATGTTCATGATTTACTTTTTCAAGCTCACCCTTGTCACATAATTCTGCAATAGACGGATCTATTGGCATTTTTCCCAGTACTTTGAGGTCTAGGCCTGCTGCTATTTCATCGATTTTGCTTTTGCCGAAAATATTTATTTCCTTACCGCAGTCAGGACATTTTAAATAGCTCATATTTTCAACAATCCCCAGAATTGGAATATTCATTTCCCTTGCCATATTGTAGGCCTTTTTAACTATCATGGAAACCAGATCCTGAGGAGACGTAACAATAACTATTCCATCTAAAGGAATTGATTGGAAAACTGTCAGTGGAACATCCCCTGTTCCCGGCGGCATATCTAGAAACAGATAGTCCACCTCTCCCCATATTACATCGGTCCAGAATTGTTTTACAACTCCTGCTATAATTGGGCCTCTCCATATAACCGGAGCATCGTCCTGATCAAGCATAAGATTAACTGACATTACCTTGATGCCATTTTGGGATGTTTGGGGATAAATACCCAACTCGCTTCCCTGTGCCTTTTGATTAATACCGAATATTTTTGGTATTGAAGGCCCTGTAATATCTGCATCGAGCACTCCTACCTCATAACCTTTTCTCCTCATCATTATCGATAAGGTTGAAGTTACAAGAGATTTTCCTACCCCACCTTTGCCACTTACAACCCCAATAACTCTTTTAATTGAATTGAGTTCATGAGTCTTTTCCAAAAAGTTTTGTGGGCGGCCACCGCCTGAAGGACAACTGCCTCCGCAATTACTTGATCCGCAATCACTTGATCCGCAATCTGTTCCACCACAACCGCATCCATTGTCTACCATATAATTCACCTCGTCATATATTTGTTGGTTTGTGACAGTCCATACACCCCTCACACCTGTCACAGTTTATTGTGCTGCATTCCCCACTTTGTCTCCTGCAGCAACTTCTACCTGACTCTACCTGATAATTACCCCCGTCTATCCGGATAGTCTTCCCATGCACCAATGCATCTGCCGTCTTTTTCCTTGCAGAATTTATTATACGCTGAAAAGTTCCTCTGGAAACATTCATACTATCTGCGGCCTCATCCTGACCGATTTCCAGATAGTCTGCAAGTCTGATGGCTTCAACCTCCTCAATACTCAGAACAACCTGAACCTGACTTTTGATTTCGGGATGAAAGCACGCATTACCGGGTATAAAACCAACCCTTCTACATTTTTTGGGTCTTGGCATTAATTTCACCTCATAATAATTATGTGCATATGCACATAATTATTATACCAATTAAATGAAATAAGTCAAGAAGTTGGCCAATCAAAGATAAAACGACCATGAAAAACCGTATTTCACGGGTTAACATGGTCGTCATAAAGCTAATTCAATAATTACACCTTCAACAGTTTTTTTACATCCTCTCCGGGCAAAGGCTTTGAGAACAGATAACCCTGAATCCTGTCACAGTGATATTTTTTCAGGTATTCCAGTTGTTCAGTATATTCTACTCCTTCGGCAATTATAGTCATTCCTAAGGATCTTCCCAGTGTTATTATGTGACGAGTGATAGTCCTTCCCTCCTCGTTTATTGAAACACTATCGATGAAGGATTTATCAATTTTCAGCGTTGATATTGGAAGCTGTTTTAAATAATTTAACGAAGAATACCCCTTACCAAAATCATCCAAGGCAATTCTTATACCCATTTTTTTCAATTTGTTTAACTTTCTGAAAACAGTAGAAAATGATTCAATCAAAATAGTTTCGGTAATCTCCAATTCAAGGCATTCAGGGTTCAGCTTATAGCTGTTTATTATATCTATTATCTTACGTGTAAAGCCTGACTGGAGAATTTGTATTGTTGATATATTTACTGATACGGTCAAATCTTTTAAACCCTTATCATGCAGCTCCTTAATAAATGCACAAGCCTGATTGAGTACCCATTCTCCCAGAGGGATAATTAAATGTGTATCTTCCGCAACCTGAATAAATTTCATAGGTGAAACATTTCCAAGTTCCGAACTCTTCCATCTGAGGAGAGCCTCAAGGCCAGTCACTTTTTGTGTCTCCAAATCAAACTGAGGCTGGTAATATACCTCAAATTCATTCTTTTCCATAGCTGTGTGCAATAGCTTTTCTATAATCATTCTTTCGGAAAAAGCCTTATCCATGTCCTTATCGTAAAGCACATACCTGTTTTTGCCCTGTTCTTTGGCCTTGTACATTGCTATATCTGCACATTTTATTAAATCCTCTATACTGTTCCCGTGGTCAGGATATAGTGCTGCTCCAATACTGAACGTGATATGAAGTACGCTGTTTCTGATTTCAAATTCGTCCTTGAAACTTTGAAGAACCTGACACATAAACTCTTCTGCCTCAAACTTGTTTTCTATATCATGTATAAGCAGGATAAATTCATCACCGCCCAGACGGTACAGTGTCCCGAGATCTTTTAGAGCCGTTTTAAGTCTTTGGCTTGCTTTGTTTATTAGTTCATCACCAAATTCGTGTCCCATTGTATCGTTGATGTATTTAAAATTATCCATATCAATATAAAGTAATGCAAGCTTTTTTTCTGAACTACCGGACAAAAGAATGTTTGAATCCCCTATCAGAGAACGTCTGTTGGGAAGGCCAGTGAGGACGTCATGCAGTGCCAGAAAAGTGTACTTCTCTTCGCTTTGGGACAGACTTTTTTGTATGGAGCGGATTTCATCCAGTTGATTCTTCAATTCCTCATCTGAGGCAACCAATTCTTCATATGTCTGTGTGAGTTCCTCGTTGCTCAGATATAATTGCTTACGAATATTTTTAATTTTCCTTATATATACCAATAAAATAATTAAAAACACTGTTAGTACCGCAAAAGCACCTATCACACACAAAACCAACCGCTTGTAAGTTTCAAAAAAAGAAAATGGCTTATTTATTATTTCAGCAGATTTAGGCAGTTTCCAAACGGGGACTTCAAAACGTTTCATCTGTTCATAGTCAAAAACTACTCTTGTTGCTTTAGGTGATATAACCTTTATATCTGAAGCAGATTCTCCTTCTAATATCCTCACAGCGAGTTTTGCCGCGTAGTTTCCACACAACCGGCCACTTAACATTTCTCCGCCGAAGGCCCCCTTATTCAATCCAAAGTCATATTGATGATATAAAGGTACGCTACTGTACTTGCTTATTTCTCTTGATGCCAGATTAAACTCCAACATTTTTCCATTTCCATCACTGTAGTAAGTTGCAAAAAATACAATACTTGTATTATCTAGTTTACTTACTTCTTGTAAAAGCTCATGGAAACTCATTCTATTCATTGGTACGGGTTCCAGATTCATTTGCTGGACCTTATCCATTACCAGGCTACCCGTTGACAAACCACTTTCTGAATTATCAAACACCACATAAACTTTCTTTATGTGAGGATTTATTCTCAAAGCTATTCTTAAAGTTTCAGTAGGATCTATGTTTTCTATAACTCCGGTGTAATTTTTATAACTCCCGGCAATTTCTGAAATATTTTCCTGGTTGACTCCTGAAAAAACAATAGGTGCATCTGAAAATATTTGTTTTCTGTTGAGTAAAGCAAATTTAAAAGCTGCATCGTCAGTAGTAATTATAAGATCAATACGTTTATGTTTGTATTTGAATTCAAAGTAGTCAGTCAAATAAGATAGTATACTAGCGGTGGGATAATTCTTCCAATCCATATATTCTACATATGTACTTGTGTTTGGATATTCTTTTTCAATAGTTTCAATTATTCCGGTATTCTGATCACTTGTCCATGCCAAGCCTTCATTATACGAATGCAGTATCAAGATATTTTTTTTCGGCTGAACATCCTCTATTACTTTATTATTAACTGCTTCTACAAACGTACTTCCAAAAAACAATAGAAAAACCACAACTGCAAAGCCTGCCAAAATAACCTTTTTTACATTTTTTAATGTCATTATACTACCTCAAGCCCTTATATATCAGCACCCGGCTGCTGGCTATTCTCTATATTTTTTATACAACACTTGCCGGTAAATATATAATACCATACTAATATTATACTAATTATGTTAAAATTTTCAATCTTATTGTCATTTTAATAGAACAAAGATGACACTGACTGTTGAAAATTATTAATAATAGACTATAATGTTATTTATGCATGTACTATAAAAGCATAATATTAGCGGGGTTTTAGATATGTATTCAATTATTAAATTTTGGCCTTTTTTACTTTTAGTAGTTTCAAATATTTTTATGACATTTGCGTGGTACGGTAATCTTAAATTTAAAAGTGGTTCAGCCCCTCTTCCTCTTATTATATTAATAAGCTGGGGAATAGCATTTTTTGAATACTGCTTTATGATACCCGCTAACAGGCTAGCATCAAAAAACTTTGACACAGCTCAGCTTAAAATTGTACAGGAAGCCATTACACTGGTAGTTTTCGGTGTTTTTTCAGTACTTTATCTGAAAGAAAGCTTTAAACTCAATTATATCTTATCGTTTATATGTATTTTAGGTGCAGTTTTCTTTGCCTTTAAAAAGTTCTAAGAGGAGAATTATATGGAAGCACACTACATAAAAAAGCTCATAAACAAAAAAACTCTCATATACATCTCTACAATTGTTATTTCCATACTACTGTTATACATAGGAAATAGGGTTACCACCAACAATCTTGATATGTTAAAAGGTGTTGATGGTGTTGAAGCCCAGAGTGCAAGTGTTATTAAGATAATCAAAACAAGTAAAACCCAATATAACCTTGGCGGAGACAGCCCAAATGAAGGTAAAGATATTGCTTTTTCTGCAAAACTTTTATCCGGTAAAAACAAAGGCATGCAGATTAAAGCTCTTCAAACCATAGATCCATTTTCAGGTGGTTCACAAAAAGAAATTGAACCGGGAGACAAAGTAATTTTAAATAAGCTGAACAACAAAGGTTCTGAATACGATTGGGTCATGG
>JAEYNY010000011.1 GCA_023412275.1 Bacillota bacterium | reverse complement strand
CAGTCAGCTTAGTACTGCTCTTAATTTCCTTTCCATTTGTATCTACTCCTAATTTAGACCCGGTGATAAATTGGGCGCTGGCCACAGCTTTCACCTCAATTTTGTGGGTTCCGGCCGCAGCATTGCTGTTTGCCTTAACCTCTAGCTTACTTTCGTCGGAAGAAGTGCCTTTTTTAGTCTGGAAGCTTCCTTGCATCTTCAGCTTTGCTAAAGGTCCTGTATAGAAAGAATAAATCTTTGTATTTAATGCCTTCCACTTCTCCTGTTTCCAATCGAGTGTTGTTACTTTATTTTCAAGTTTTGTTGACTTTAGTCGCTGGGCTTTCATAAGTTCCTGAACGATACTCTCCGTATCCATCCCTGAGGATAATCCACTTAATCTTAATGGCATAAATATTATCTCCTCTCATCAATAAGAAGTCCTGCAAGTTCCCATATCCGTTCTACCATATCCAATGCCTCTTCCGGAGGGATTTCTCTAATTACCTCTTCTGTCTCATTATCAAATACTTTTATGGAAACTCTTTTTGTTTCTTCATGATAGTTAAATTCACATCTTGTTCTACGGCTCTTCATCATGCTATTTGCTTTGGAGATCGCATCTTTAATCTGTTGTTTGCTAGCTGTATACTCATTTTGTCCTTTATTCTGTTCATTCCCCGTTGGGTTCGTAATAGCTGGCACTTCCGAAATATTAATACTCGCCATGTCCGGCCCTTGTCTGTTTATTGTTTCTGCGTTTACCTTCTGCACATACTTTACGTTATCGTTATAATTTGATCCTGATATTGATTCTAGTGACATAAGTTATACACCTCCATGTGTTTGGTAAATGATTATTATAAACATTTGCGCCATCCTTGTCTGTAATAATTCTACACCTATTTGATTCTTATATCGGTTTAAGGAGCAAAAAGCTTTATATCATTTTCAAAAAAATATAATCAGAACAAAGGATCAGATCAAGAGTTTACAGGCTACCTACATAAATTTTCTTACTAACATAATAAATACTATTTGCAAATAGTTAAAAAAGTTTTCCGGTGGATTATATAAATCACCACCGGAAAACTTTAATATTATAGGTGTTCTAATGAATTCTAATGAAATAATTTCTTTAACATTTCCTCTGAAGCAGTAGTTTCAGCCGCTTCCTTATTAGATTCTTTCATTTGCAAATATATTTCCTTACGATAGATCGGAACTGATTTGGGAGCACTGATACCAATCTTAACCTGATCACCTTTTACTTCTAAAACAGTTATCTCAACATCATTTCCAATTATAATTGATTCATTTATCTTTCTGGACAGGGCTAACATACTACTCACCCTCCTTTTCTGCTTTACGAGCCTTCAGCTGTTCATAAAATCGATATTTAACCTCATAGGAAGGGTTTTCAACAATAATCTGAGCACCATTTCTTGTACTCGAATTAATGATAAAAGGTGCTTTAATATTAGCAGATATTTTCTCAATATCGGATGGCACTGTAATTGATACTAGCACCACTATATTATCTTCGGTAAGTTCTCCTAACGGTTTTAATAATTCATCCTCTACCTCTGGATTAAAATCCGGTTTTACCAAAAATGGGCTAATCACAGGGATAGCTAATGCAACCTCATCAAGACTCTGGAGCCAAGAAATATCGGGTCTTTCATCTCCTTCATCATCATACAAAAGCGTGTAGTCTTTATAATCCTCAAACCCTATAATTCCGTTCTCAAAATGAATAATCTTACTTTCATCTAATTCTATCTTACCAAAATGCTTAGTGTTCACTAACATATCTAACGTCATCCCTTCTAACGGTTATTTTTCGCTTGTTTCTAGCAATATTATACATGATTAAATATAATTTCGCATCGTTTATTTTACAGAAAATCCAATAACGTATTTTTCACCACTTTGGAAGCCGCTGAAAGGGAGGCATTATAAATTGTTTCTGCAGCGCTAAATTTAATAACCGTATCCACTATATCAACATCTTCATTCTTGGATAGAAGCTCCTCAAAATCTACTTTCTGACTGGATAATCTATTCTCCGTTAACTCCAGACGTACATATCTGCTACCCAGATCGGCAACCGCTATATTGACCCTGTCCTGTTCCGCTGATGAAACTGAGATACCTTTCTCAAACGCTCGTTGCATCGCTTCTTTCTTTAATTCATATTCTGTATCCAGCTGTTCCTTTAATTTTTTATATTTTAGAACATCTGCTTCCGGTAATGTGACATCTGCCAATCGTTTATTTACTTCATTTATTTTATTCTCTGTTTGTACTACCTCATTAACTGCGTTTAATATATCTTCAATCTGTCTGCCGATTTTGTGCGATATCGAATCAGAGCCCTCGGTATTCACCGTTATTTTTTGATTATAATTCACTTCATATTGTATCTCTTGTTTTGATTTCATATATGTGATCGGTTCCTGTTCCGGCTTATCATGATCGGTCATCACACAATTAAAATAATGCTCCGGTTTTAAGCTTCCTTCTTTGAATCCGGTTTTTGTATAAGTAATATCCATTCTGTCAGAGGTACGTAACCTTTCATAAGCTTCACTACTCAAAATAATTTCACCGGTTTCAGCAATATAGTGAGCTTTACCCGGTAAGGGTGTATATGCATCATCACTATTAGCCGATCGCATTTCCAGTTCATCAAAAGGAGGGGTTTGTTCTACCATTTCCCCGTCTGCATCTTTCATATAATAACGAATATTTTCAGGCACTGTACCATCCAATTCATCATAGGATAATTGGATTCGATAAGCATAATTTATCTGCGGTGGTTCACTAAAATCCTCTAACGGGTCATCAAAATCTGCAACTTCATAACTACCGGATACTTTATTAACTACCTCGATTTGCTTACCGGCAAAGCTCTCAGTAATAGAATAA
>JAEYNY010000192.1 GCA_023412275.1 Bacillota bacterium | reverse complement strand
CGGAATGGATCTGGTATATCCTCGTTGTCTAAGCTTTACCCAGAAAACGACCAACCCTTCATGAGGGTTTCTTCTCCTCATATCTGATATGAGCTTTATTTCCTCTGAAGTATGCTGGTTCGGGTGGCTATGAGGTCTTCTGGACATGTCAGCTAAGGAATCCAGAGTACCGTCATAACGATTAAGCCACCGATAAATGTACTGTCTATTTGTTTTATACTTAATGGCAGCTTTAGTTACTCTAAACTTCTGAGAATATTTAATTAATGATAGACGATATTTCATATCTTGTGTTATGCTGTTCATGCGGAAATGCATCCTCCTAATGTATATTTTGGTGTGGTAACTTAAACATACACTATGGATGCACTTTCCGCATTATTTTTTTACTAATTGTCACACATGTATTGTAATCCTACAAATATATTTATATTTAAATGACTTTAACTCTTGAGTTAATTAATCTAATATAGTATTTTAATATAATAAAGGTTTTTCCAAGGAGAATGAAAATGATTTTCTTTGATATCGACGATACATTATTGGATCACAGTAAGTCCGAGTATCTTGGTGTAAAAGCATTGTATAACAGATATAGATATGAAATTAACCTTAATGAAGATAAGTTTTATTTGTTATGGAACCAAGTTTCTGATAAATATTTCTATAAATATTTAAAAGGGGAGATAACATTTAAAGAGCAACAATTAGAAAGAATAAAAGAAATATATACTTATTTAGGTATTAATCTTTCAATTGAAGATGCAAAAACTAGGTTCAGTTATTACCTAAATAAATATGAAGAAAACTGGTTAGCATTTGAAGATGTTATTCCATGTTTGCATGAACTTTCAGGATATATATTGGGCATTATCACTAATGGAGATTTACAACAGCAAAAACTTAAACTAAAAAGAATGGGAATTATTAATTCATTTTCAAATATTATTACAGCAGGTGATTTAGGGGTAGCAAAGCCGAATGTTAAGATATTTGAAATGGCATGTATTCAAGTAAATGAAAGTCCTCAAAATTGCTATTACGTTGGTGATAATTTAAATACTGATATTTTACCGTGTAAAGAATTAGGTTTTAATGCTATTTGGCTTAATAGAAAATATGAAACAAGTTATTTACCTAATATCACTATGATTAATAGTTTACATGATTTAAAATTCGTATTATAAAGCAAATCTCTTTTTCATTTCAAATAATACTACAGATAAATTCTTTATTTGACAAAATAATCATTATATAGTAATATGTTACATATAATATTAACGACAAAGTATAAGATAATTTTTAACTTTCACTCATATACAGCTAATTTCATATTAAATAAAAATTCATTATTTATTGCACAATTCATACAAGTTCAAATAATACTACATAATACAGACTTAACATTATTACGACTTTGTCATTTCGTTTTTTATCAATAAATAAGCTTTAAAATATTAATATTGTTTTTTTATATAACTCTTTAATTTATGATTATCGCATGTAATTGGGTATATTAGGGTTATATTGCTAAACTCCGGCAGTATAAAGACTTTATGATCACAATTAAGATATGGGAGATGTATAAAGTATGAGCTTATACAATAGTCTGGTTGATTTGATTGCAAAGAAATCTGTAAATAAAGGGATTACTTTTATTTCAGGTGAATGTGATGAGGTATTTATTTCATATAGTGATTTATATGAAAAAGCTCTCAGAGTATTGTATAACCTTCAGAAAAACGGAATACACCAAGGAAACGAACTGGTATTTCAAATAAAGGATAATTACGAGTTTGTTTGTTGTTTTTGGGCATGTATTCTGGGAGGAATAATACCCATTCCTGTTGCGGTAGGAAACAAAAGCGAACACAGACAGAAATTATTTAACATATGGGGAGTGTTAAATAATCCATACCTTTTAACAGATAAAGGAACAAATATCATTGAAAAATCCCTGGAAGATGGTATTGAACAAGATAAAATACAAGAAATCACAGGAAAAACTGTTTTTATAGAAGATTTAACTGAGGAAAATGGTATTGGAGAACTATTTAAGTCAACTCCTCAGGATATTGCTTTTATACAATTCTCGTCGGGCTCAACAGGAGATCCGAAGGGAGTAATACTCACTCACGGTAATTTGTTGACTAATGTTAGTGCAATACTATCAGGCATATGTGTAACACAAAAAGACACTTCGCTTAGTTGGATGCCACTAACCCATGACATGGGTTTAATTGGGTTTCATTTAGCACCTCTGGCAGCTGGTATAAATCAGTATATAATGGATACTTCACTATTTATACGCAACCCGATTCTTTGGATTAAAAAGGCTAATGAACACAGGGTTACCGTACTTTCATCACCTAATTTCGGGTATAAGTATTTTCTTGAGTTTTATAAGGCTGAACGAGCTGAAAAATGGGATTTGTCCAATGTAAGAATTATTTTTAACGGTGCGGAGCCTATTTCCGTGGAACTTTGTAAAAAGTTTTTGGATGAGTTATCAGTGTACGGATTAAAATCAAACGTTTTATTTAATGTATACGGAATGGCTGAAGCCAGTCTTGCAGTAACATTTCCTCCACACGGTGAGGAACTTGCTTCTATTAAACTTGACCGTGAATTCTTGTATATAGGACAAAACATCAAGGAATTTGACGGGAACGATTGCATTGGTGCAATCGAATTTGCTGATGTCGGCTATCCTGTAACAGACTGTAGTGTTAGGATTTGTGACAATAACGGTACAGTTCTGGGTGAAAAAACAGTAGGTAATATCGAAATAAAGGGTAATAATGTAACTTCCGGTTATTATAATAACATAAATGCTACACTAAAAGTATTTAGAAATGATAACTGGTTAGATACCGGGGATCTGGGATTTTTCAGAAATGGAAGGCTGATTGTTACCGGGAGAGCAAAAGACGTTATTTTTGTAAACGGACAGAATTATTATGCCCATGATGTGGAACGTATCTCAGAAGGTGTTGACGGTGTAGATCTTGGTAAGGCGGCTGCATGTGGTGTGTTCAATAGAATTTCCCAAAAAGATGACATAATACTATTTATCGTTTACAAGAAAAAACCAGATAGTTTTGTTAAACTCGCATCTAGCCTCAAAAAGCATATATATAAACGCATGGGGTTGGAGATAGAAAATGTAATTCCCGTTAAAAGCTTTCCAAAGACTACAAGCGGTAAAATTCAAAGGTATAGACTCGGAGAGATGTACCAAAATGGTGAATTTGACAAAGTAATTAGTGAGCTTAAAGAATTAATTGATATTGAATTTGTTGAAAATGTTGGCAATGACGGGGATATTACTGAAGAAATTCTAAAAAAAATCTGTTGTGATGTGTTAGGTATTAAAAGCATTGGGCTATCTGACAATCTTATAGAGTTGGGGGCAGATTCATTAAAGTCAGTAATTCTTGCTTCAAGAATTCAAAAGCAGTTTAGCGTTGAGATTCCAATCGAAAAGCTATTTGATTATAGTACTTTAAATGAGATTTTGTCATACATAAAAAAAGCTGATAATAAAAAATATCAATGTATTGAGCCTGTTCCTGAAAAACATTTCTATCCGGTGACTCCTGCTCAGAAAAGAGTCTTTTCTGTGGAAATGCTTGGGGGAGTAGGGGTAAGTTATAATATTCCCGTTGTTATGATTATTGAGGGAGATATTGATTACAAAAGGCTTGAGAAAGTTTTTAATGACTTGATTCAGAGACATGAATCTTTAAGAACTTCATTTGAGGTTGTGGAAGGCCAAACTGTTCAAAAAATACATAAAAGTGTTAATTTTAGTATTGAAACAGATACCCTACAAGTTGGTTCATATGAAAATATTAATGAAATAATAAATTCTTTAGCGAAAGAGTTTATTAGGCCATTTAATTTGTTCGAAGCTCCGCTTATGAGGGTGAAACTTGTAAAAATATCGGATAAGAAGCACGCCCTATTTCTGGACATACACCATATTGTATCGGACGGAACATCCATGGGCATTTTAATAAGAGATTTTGCAGGTTTATATAGAGGCGAAGAGCTGATTACGTTAAAAGTTCAATACAAGGACTATGCCCAATGGAGAAATGATTTTTCAGAGACAGATGTTTTGAAGACTCAGGAAAATTATTGGCTGGAAAGATTTAAGGGAGAATTACCGTTATTATCACTTCCACTGGATTATAGCAGACCTGCAATTAAAGACTTTAATGGAGATTCTATAAGGTTCAACATACAAAATGATCTTAAAGAGAAGCTAAAAAAGCTTGGAGAAAAAAATGGTGCAAGCCTTTTTATGATTATTCTCGCGGCGTACAATGTGCTGCTTTCAAAATATTCAGGTCAGGAAGATATTGTTGTAGGGTCACCTGTAGCCGGTAGAAAGCATCCTGATGTATCAGATATTTTAGGTATGTTTGTAAACACTTTACCATTAAGAAACTTTCCGGTAGGAGATAAGTCCTTTTTAGTTTTCCTTGAAGAAGTAAAAAAAGATGCATTAAAAGCTTTTGAATATCAGGACTATCAATTAGATCAATTGGTAGAAAAGTTAGACAAAAGAAGGGATATTAGCAGAAATCCACTTTTTGACACTATGATTGTAATGCAAAATATGGACATACCTGAGTTTGAAATTGATGGGTTATGTTTTAATCAATATTACATAAACAGCAAGTCATCCAAGTTTGATTTGACATTGGAAGCAGTAGAAAACTGCAACGATATAACATTCAATCTTGAGTACTGTACAGCCCTCTTTAAAAAAGAAACCATAGAGAGGTTGGCGCTCCATTTTGAAAACATACTTGAGTGTATAGCAGAAAATCCTCAAATACAGATTTCAAATATAGAGATGCTGACTCCACAGGAAAAGAGTCAGATATTATTTGATTTTAATAATACAGAGTATGAATATCCAAGAGAAAAAACCGTTTCCTGTGTTTTTGAGGAACAGGCCCAAAAAACTCCTGATAATATTGCGGTAATGTTTGGGGATGAAAAGCTTACATATAGGGAACTTAATCAACGGGCTAACTCTTTGGCAAGAGTATTGAGAAAGCAGGGAGTGAAGGGGGACAGCATAGTTGCGGTAATGCTTGACCGTTCCATTGAAATGATAACAGGTATTCTTGCGGTATTAAAGGCAGGAGGAGCCTATCTGCCAGTGAGCCCCGACTATCCCGAGGAAAGAGTAAGGTATATTTTAAAGGACAGCGGTACAAGAATACTGCTTACAAATAGTGATACTGTAAAGCGATGGACTCCGGAGGTTATGGCTTCTTTAGAGGTTACGGTAATAAATCTGGACGAAAGTGCGTTATATGAGGGTGATTGCTCAAACCTTGAAAAAATAAATACCTCCCGTAACCTTGCATATATAATCTATACCTCCGGTTCCACAGGAAAGCCCAAGGGAGCCATGATAGAGCATTACTCGGTTATAAACAGGATAAATT
>JAEYNY010000066.1 GCA_023412275.1 Bacillota bacterium | reverse complement strand
GGTTGTCGGGGTTCGTAAAATTAAGCATGGATTCAGTTACACTCATCTTGTCACCTTTGAAAATCACCTTTCTTGTATTCTACGAATATGTCTATTCAATGGATTACAAAAATAGTACAAGATTTTGCTTGTTGTCCATACTGATATTATGTTTATTTATATAACATATTTTATACTTCCTCGTAAACCCGCCTTACTGAACCGTTACAAAGGATAGCTTCTATAATCTCTGCAACCGAAACCTGCATACTGGGGTCTAATGTAAACCTAAGGATCATTTCCCCATCTCTTTCACTGCTTATGAAATCCGTCTTTTTTAGCTGTCCTCCCATTTCCTTAATTATCGTTGACAGCTCGTTTACTTCCCCTTTTTTAATTTGGGTGTGTACATACAATCTTGTACTCTTTTTTACGGTCATTCTGCTTTGTGTCTTTTTTGCCACACCAAGTGTAAGAAAAATAAACGCAGTGGCTAGAAACGCCCCTCCGTAAAAGCCTATCCCTACAGCAATTCCTACACAGGATACAGCCCAAAGACTAGCTGCTGTGGTCAGACCCTTTACACTTATTCCTTCTTTTATTATCGTTCCTGCCCCAAGAAAACCGATTCCGCTTATTACCTGTGCCCCAAGCCTTGCCGGGTCGGTATTTACATGAGTAGAAAAGTGATAATATATATATTCTGAAGTTATCATAACCAGAGCTGAGCCTACACAAACCAATATGTGGGTTCTGAAACCTGCCGGCCTATGTACATGTTCTCTTTCAAAGCCTATTATTCCCCCAAGCAGACAGGCTAGTGCCAACCTGATAATCATTGATAAATAAAATTCCGAGTTACTGTTAAACCAGTTTATAATCCACATAAATTACCGCCATTTCTATGATAAAGATTTTAATATTTTAATTAAATTATATCAGTACTTGTTAAAATTAGAATAATTAATTCTTTAAAATATAAAAAGCTATGCAGCAAACAACACTACATAGCTTTTTAGCACAGGAGGATTTAATTAAACATTTTGTTTATTACTCCGGACAATTTTATTTTAGAGCCTTCAAGAAACTCAACCAACTTAAACTTAATTTTTACAGGTATTTCTTCATCAGACGTGGTAATGAGCTTGTACTCCTCTGCTGATAAAGAAGTTTTAAGATCCTTCTTAACTGAATCAGGAATAGTTCCATGGGTTGCATCGATAAAACAAAGTGGAGGGAAAAGTACACACCACCAGTTTGCTCCGGTTCCTTCTCCGATAACAACTCTTAATGCTTGATACTCTCCAGCCGGAAGAGCTATATCTCCATAAGTCTTTGTTGGAAAAGTATAGTTCCCTAACGAAGCCTTGACTGAATAATTGCTTTTATTCTTTTGAATTACGTCTTTTGATATATTTTCAATATTTAGTAAATTTTCATTTATTATTTTTTTTGTCTGACCAATATCTTGTGAAGCCGATAGTTTATCCTTCATATATTCGATAATCGCATCTCTCACCTTGAGCTTTAGTGCCTGGTCAGATGCAGAATCACTATTCGCTATTACATGAAGCCTAACAAGATTCTCTGATAGTCCCGCATTTACATCCTCAGCATATGTGTAAGATAGCATCCATAAAGAAATTACTATCAAAATCGCTACTGTAATGCACACCTTTAAAATATTAGTTTTTTTTAATGACAAGCCCTTATTCATACGATTCCCCTCCATATCCCCAATGTGCCTTTTTTATCTGGCACTAACATAATTTTTTAAATTACTAAAATTATGTTCTTTGTTCATAATAATAGTAAAAAAGTATCTATGAATAATTGTTGTCAAATATAAGGTTAATTATACAAGAAATGAAAAAAATGCTTTAATTAAAAAAGGTTGCTGCACGCGAATATTTCATTCCCAGTGCAACAACCCTTATTTATCTGTATTTATTTATTTCTATATTCATATGCAGCTCTTATGAAGTCTTTAAACAATGGATGGGGCTTGTTGGGCCTTGACTTAAACTCAGGATGGAACTGAACTCCGATAAACCACGGATGATCTTTGATTTCAATAGTCTCAACGAGTTTTCCGCTTGGTGATAGCCCTGAAAGTGTCATGCCACTCTTTATAAATGTATCACGGTATTCATTGTTGAACTCATATCTGTGTCTGTGTCTTTCATATATAAGCTCATCCTCATAAATATTCTTTATCATTGTATTTTCAATAATCTTACATGGATAAACACCAAGTCTCATTGTTCCGCCCATTTCATCTATATCACGCTGTTCAGGCATAAGGTCGATTACAGGGTATGGTGTCTCTCCGAATTCTGAACTGTTTGCATCATGCAGACCTGCAACATTTCTTGCAAATTCTACAACAGCCATCTGCATTCCAAGACAAATACCAAAGAAAGGTATTTTGTTTTCTCTTGCATAAGTTATAGCTTTTATTTTTCCTTCTATTCCTCTGTCGCCAAAGCCTCCGGGAACAAGGATTCCATCTACTCCCTGAAGGTAGGTGTTTATATCTCCGTTTTCTATCTCTTCTGAATTGACCCATCTTATATCAACTTCAACGTCGTTACCAATACCACCATGACGGAGTGATTCAGCTACACTTAAATATGCATCATGAAGCTCAACATATTTACCAACTAAACCTATGGTAACGGTACTCTTTGGATTCTTCTGCCTTCTCACCATTTCTTCCCATTCAGTGAGATTTGGTTCTTTACATTCAAGTCCAAGTCTCTTACACACTATCTTAGCAAGTCCTTCTTTTTCCAACATTAATGGAACTTCGTATAGAACCTCTGCATCAAGATTCTGTACAACCGCACCTTCAGGAACATTACAGAACAGGCTTAGCTTGTCCTTCATATCTTGGGACAGATACTTTTCAGTTCTGCACACTATTACATCAGGCTGTATTCCGATACTTCTCAATTCCTTGACACTATGCTGTGTAGGTTTAGTTTTCAATTCTCCTGATTTTCCTAAATATGGAACCAACGTAACGTGGATATACATTACATTTTCTCTTCCAACCTCTGTAGCTACTTGTCTTATTGATTCAAGGAAAGGCAGACTCTCGATATCTCCTACTGTTCCTCCTATTTCGGTAATAACAACGTCTGTTCTCTCAGATTTGCCAACCCTGTAAATTCTATCTTTTATTTCATTTGTTATGTGTGGGATTACTTGAACCGTACCTCCGAGAAAATCACCTTTTCTCTCTTTGCTGATAACTGACCAGTAGATTTTCCCTGTTGTAACA
>JAEYNY010000143.1 GCA_023412275.1 Bacillota bacterium | reverse complement strand
GTATTAAATATATTAATTTTACTAATATATTTTATCATAATATAATTACAATTAGAAAGATTATTCGAATGAATTTATATATATATTAGGAGGACTGCCAAATGAAAAGTACTGTAAAGAGATTATTTGTTGTAAAGAAGCATCCTTATGACGTTGAAGCTCAGGGACTTTTGAAGGACTTAAGAGAAACGCTGGGAATAAAGTCATTAAATTCTTTAAAGATAGTAAACAGATATGATGTGGAAGGCATAAACGATTCGGAATATCAACTGGCAAGAAATACTATCTTTTCTGAGCCAACAGTTGATTTTGCGTATGACGAAGAGTATGAAATTCCTCCAAAATGCAGGGCTTTTGCAGTTGAATATCTTCCGGGACAATACGACCAAAGGGCTGATTCTGCTGCCCAATGTATACAGCTTTTAACACAAGGAGACAGACCTGACATAAACACTGCCAGAGTAATTGTTTTAGAGGGCAGCATTACTGAAGAAGAATTCAATTCAATAAAAAAATACTATATAAACCCTGTTGAAAGCAGAGAAGCAAAGATGGAAAAGCCTGAAACTCTTAAATCTCAGGTTGAGCAACCTGAAGACGTTGCAACTCTTGACGGATTTACAACAATGGATGAAAAACAACTTTCTGAGCTTTTAAGGGAAATGGGCTTTGCAATGTCTTTTGACGACATAGTTTTCTGCCAGAACTACTTTAAAAATACTGAGAAGCGTGACCCTTCAGTTACAGAAATGAGAATGATAGACACTTACTGGTCAGATCACTGCAGACACACAACCTTTCTTACCTGTATTGACAGTGTAAAGTTTGAAAAAGGCAGATTTACTGAAGTCATTGAGGAAACCTATAAGGACTACATGGAAAAACGAGAGGATATATACAAGGACCGTAACGACAAAGACGTATGCCTTATGGATGTAGCTCTTATGGCGATGAAAGCATTGAAAAAACAAGGAAAACTAAACGATCTTGACCTGTCAGATGAAATAAATGCATGTAGTATTGTTGTTAATGCTGATATAAACGGAAAAAATGAAGAGTGGCTTGTAATGTTTAAAAATGAGACACATAACCATCCTACAGAAATAGAGCCTTTTGGTGGAGCTGCAACATGTCTGGGAGGAGCTATCAGAGACCCGTTGTCAGGAAGAGTTTATGTATATCAGGCAATGAGGGTAACCGGAAGCGGCGACCCGAGAACAAAGCTGGAAGATACTATACAAGGCAAGCTGCCTCAGAAGAAAATAACCACTGGAGCAGCTTCGGGCTACAGTTCATACGGAAATCAGATAGGTCTTGCTACCGGACAAGTAGCTGAAATTTACGATGAGGGCTATGTTGCGAAAAGAATGGAAATTGGTGCCGTAATCGGTGCAGCACCAAGAAAAAATGTTGTAAGGATGCAGCCTGAGGCAGGGGACAAGATAGTGCTTCTGGGAGGAAGAACAGGTAGAGACGGCTGCGGAGGAGCAACCGGTTCATCAAAGGCACATACTGAAGAATCTCTAGTGACATGTGGTGCTGAGGTTCAGAAGGGTAATGCTCCTACAGAGAGAAAAATACAGCGTTTATTCAGAAATCCTGATGTAAGTACATTGATAAAAAGATGTAATGACTTTGGTGCAGGGGGTGTTTCCGTTGCAATCGGAGAATTGGCAGACGGACTTGAAATAAACCTTGACGCAGTACCAAAGAAATACGAAGGCTTGGACGGAACAGAACTGGCAATTTCAGAGTCCCAAGAGCGTATGGCGGTTGTCGTTGAAGCTTGCGATGTAGAAAAATTTATAGGCCATGCAGCAGAAGAAAATCTTGAAGCAGTTGTTGTTGCGGAAGTAAAGGCAGAACCAAGACTTAAAATGTCATGGAGAGGAAAGCAAATAGTTGATTTAAGCCGTGAATTCCTGAATTCAAACGGTGCAAAGCAACGAATAGACATAGAGATTTCAGCACCAAAAGAGATAACATATTTTGATGAATGTAATGAAATAGAGGTAGACAGTATAAAAGAATACTGGATTAATAATTTGCAAAATCTCAACAGGTGCAGTCAAAAAGGACTGATTGAAAGATTTGACTCAACAATTGGTGCAAATACAGTACTTATGCCTTTTGGTGGAAAAACTCAGCTTACTCCCGCAGAAGGTATGGCTGCAAAGCTGCCTCTGATGGAAGGTGATACAACAACCGGAACACTTATGTCCTTCGGATACAATCCTGACATATCAAAATGGAGTCCTTTTCATGGAGCAGTATATGCAGTTGTAGAATCCATTGCTAAAATTGTTGCTATGGGCGGGGATTACAGCAAAGCAAGGCTGACACTACAGGAATATTTTGAAAAGCCCGGAAAAGATGCAAAGCGTTGGGGAAAACCTCTTAGTGCTTTACTTGGTGCGTACTATGCACAGATGAAGCTAGGAACGGCAGCTATCGGCGGAAAGGACAGTATGTCAGGAAGTTTTATGGACATGGATGTTCCGCCGACATTGGTTTCCTTTGCTGTAAACACTGTCAATGTTGAAAATGTAGTATCAAATGAATTCAAAGCTGCAGGGAGCAAGGTTGTACTCTTAAAAGTAAAACTTGACGATAACATGCTTCCTGATTTTGATGAGCTTGACAAAGTATACAGCCGTGTCTATAAGTTAGCTAAAGATAAAGCTATAATTTCTGCAAGTTCTGTAAGATCAGGTGGTATTGCAGAAATAATCAGCAAAATGGCATTTGGAAATATGATAGGATTCAAGCTTGAAGGGATAGGGGATGTTTCACTTCTGTTTAAACCTTTCTATGGTTCTTTAGTCCTTGAAATACCTGAAAACATAGATTTGACAAAAGTTCTGGAAGGACTTAGATACACTGTATTGGGTGTTACTACAGACAGTTGTGAAATTAATATAAACGGAACTTTGATTGAACTTAACGAGCTTGCATCTAAGTGGCAGGAGCCTTTAGAAAAGGTCTTCCCTACAAGGGTAACGGAAGAACAGAAAAATGTAGTTGCATATAGTTATGAAACAAAAGCAAAAGTAAAACCTTCTGTAAAGATTGCAAAGCCAAGAGTATTTATTCCTGTATTTCCGGGAACAAACTGTGAATACGATACCAGAAAGGTATTTGAAAATGTTGGAGGAATTGTAGAAACACTGGTAATAAAGAACATGACCCATAATGACATCGAAGAGTCTATAAAGAGAATGGAAACATTGATAGATAATTCTCAGATAATCATGATTCCCGGAGGTTTCAGTGCCGGTGACGAACCTGAAGGATCAGGCAAGTTTATTGCCACAGCCTTCAGAAACCCTGTTGTCAGTGAAGCTGTCATGAAGCTTCTAAAAAACAGAGACGGATTGGTTTTAGGTATTTGTAACGGATTCCAGGCGCTTGTTAAGTTAGGACTTCTTCCATTCGGTGAAATAAGAGAAATTGACGAAGCATGTCCTACACTGACCTTTAATACAATAGGGCGCCATCAATCCAGTCTTGTTAAAACAAGAATAGCGTCAAACCTTTCACCATGGCTCAACAACGTAAAAGTTGGTGATATTCATTCAGTAGCTATATCTCACGGTGAAGGACGGTTTACTGCAAAAAGTGACGTTCTGACTGCACTGGAAGCAAATGGACAAATAGCAACACAGTATGTTGACCTTAATGGAAAGCCAACTTGTGATATATCATACAATCCTAACGGCTCAATAAATGCCATAGAAGGTATTACAAGCCCAGATGGTAGAGTTTTCGGTAAGATGGGACATTCCGAAAGAATAGGTACAAACCTGTATAAAAATGTACCGGGTGAAAAAGATCAGAAAATTTTCCAAGCCGGAATCGAGTATTTTGGGTAATAATTGAATAAATCACAGCGGGTACAAATAATGGTAAAACTGATGACAGCCCAAAGAAAACATGTTATCATGAAAAAAGCAGTTATATTCGGAGGTGGCTATTTATGAAGATTTCGTTTTCCACATTGGGCTGTCCGGGGTGGAGTTGGGAGGATATGCTTTCAACTGCAAAGGACATCGGATTTGACGGTATAGAAGTTAGGGGTATCGGCAATGAACTTTATGTACCTAAAGTAAAACATTTTTCAAACGATAATATAGAACTTACAAAGAAGAAATTGACTAAAATAGGTCTTGAAATACCTTGCTTGACTTCAGCGTGTTTTTTATTTGACAAGGCAA
Organism: Bacillota bacterium; assembly: GCA_023412275.1. Taxonomy (GTDB): domain Bacteria; phylum Bacillota; class Clostridia; order Acetivibrionales; family DSM-1351; genus Ruminiclostridium. Next base: position 9,936 of record JAEYNY010000143.1, on the reverse strand, counting down.
ATATAGATAAACATATAAAAGAAGGTATTGATTATATTGATTTGGCTCAAAAGCTGGGTACACCTTACGTAAGGGTTCTAGGTGATGCTCAACCACAACCATCTGAAATAGATATAGATTTTGTTGCTGAAAACCTTAAAACTCTTGCTGCTGAGGCAAAGGGAAAAGGTGTCAAATTATTAATTGAAACCAACGGTGTATTTGCCGATTCTAAGGTGATGAAAGCATTGCTTGATAAAGTTAACTCAGACAGTGTTGGAGTACTTTGGGATATTCATCACCCTGTCAGGTTTTTTAATGAATCGTTGGAATACACATACAGTAATTTAAAGGAACACATATGTTTCGTACACATCAAGGATTCAATAGTTGTTGATGGTACCATTAAGTACAAAATGACCGGTTACGGTGATATTCCGGTAAAAGCTGCTGTTGAACTTCTCAAAGGAAACGGCTATAACGGATATGTCTCTCTTGAATGGGTAAAAAGATGGTGTCTTGATCTGGAGGAACCGGGAATCGTTTTTGCTCACTTTGCAGGGTATATGAAAAGTATAATATAAGATTATTATATATTAAGGGGCTGTTGTAAAACAAAATTAGTTTTGCAACGGCCTCTTTTTGTATACAAATTAGGAAATATTTGTTTTAAAGTAAGGTAATATGTTATGATTCTTGCAACATTATGACTTGCAGGAGTGATAACATGAAAAGAATATCATTGTGTCTGGTAATGGCTTCATTTATTATATTAAGCAGCTGTGGCAGTGAAAATACAGTGTTTCCTAAACACAGTACATATAGCTATAATAATGGTTCAGTAAAGGTAAATAAGTCAATAAAGACCCTTGATATAAACATAGATTCAGGAAATCTGCAAATATATTGTTGGGATAATGATGAAATCAAATATGAAGCAAAACATATTGCTCGCGGAAATAAGTCCGATGAAACTCTGGAAAAACTTTTGAAGAAATATTCTATTAAGTCCATTAAAAAAGAAAAGACAACATTTATTACGGTTTCTTATGCCGGTAAAATTAAAAAACCTCAGGATTTTTATACAGATATAAAGTTAACTGTTCCCAGGACAATTAAAAATATATCTATAAAACAAGATGTAGGATCTATATTAATTGAGGATAAATTTGAGGGTAATATTACTGGAGACGTGGATTCTGCTAACACTGAAATTAAGGGAATGAATGGAAAACTCAGTTGGAAATGTGATACAGGAAACTTTCGACTTGGTTCAGGAAAGCTTTTGAGGGATTCCACAGTAAATATAACTGCCGGAAATATATCATCTAAAGCAGAGTGCCAGGATAATTCAGAGTATGTATTTAAGACAGGAGCAGGCAATGTAGAATTAAGCTTTCCTAAGGATTCGGATATTACAGTAGACAGTTATGGAACGTTACAAAATAATCAGTTTACCGGGATTGCCGGTAATATAAATGTGAAAGCAGCAACAGACATGGGCAAAATAGCTATCAATGGATACTGATATAAGTATAAAAAAAGTACAAATAAAATCTTGACAAACGTAAAATATGTAATATAATGGTTTTGTTAGTAAATTCTAATTTGTTTTGTCTTTATTTTTCTTTTTAAAAATTTAAAATCTATTGGAGATATTTCATGGCACTCATAAAACTCTTAATTATTGATGAGGACAATGAGTATTCAGTCAGCTTATGTAATTTTCTTACTCATAGTTACTCAGAAACTTTTGTGGTATACTACTGCAAAGATCTCAATGACATTAATAATAGTATTAAAAAAATTGACCCCAATGTAATACTTTCTGCAGAGAGATACTACAGTGAAATAAAAAAGTACACTAATGTTGATTTAATTCTATTATCATCTTTAAAAAATCCCCAAACAACAATTGAGACCAATTATGTATACAAATACAAAGATGTAAATCAAATTGCGGTTGAAATAATAGATATACATACAACAACAGGAAATAAAATAAATAGCACCGGAGGAAAGAATACTAAAGTGATTTCGGTTTTTTCAGCTACCGGAAATGTTGGTAAAACTTCATTAGCATTGGCAGTTAGCAGCATATGTTCATTCACAGGCCTATCAGTCTTTTATCTGAATCTGGAGCAATTCCAATCAACTGGCAGCTTCTTTAGTGGTAATACTCAATATTCCTTTTCTGATATTATATATTTTGCCAAGGAAAAGGATAAAAACCTTCTAACCAAAATCCCTGCTATCTGTTCCAGAGAAATTGATTCAGGTATCCACTATTTTAGTCAGACGAACAACATATTTGACATAAAAGAAATGCTGCCGGAGGATATTGACTTTATTGTTTCTGCTATTAAAGACTGTGGATATTATGACCTTGTAATGATAGATATGGATTCACAGCTTAATGAAAATACAATGAAGGTTTTTGAAAAGTCTGATGAAATTCTGTATGTTATAACAAAGGAGGAAAATTGTTTACATAAAACCAAACAGTTTATTGACAGCATAGATATACTTTCAAAAAGCTTTCAAAATAAAGCTTTCTTGAAAAATAAAATAAAATATATTGCAAACAAAGTATCTCAACAGGCTCTTCTGTCTGACAAATTCTGTCTGGAGCAGGAGCTCATGTCCCAAATCGTTTACGATTCTGAATTCCCTTCTTTAAATAACCTTTCAAAATTCAACGGAGGTCCTGAAATGATACTTAATTCATTCAGAGATATTGCAGGAAGATATATAAAAGATAACATGGAGGGTACGGTGTGAAACAGGAACTCATCAATGAAATAAAAGCCTCAATTAACGAAAAAATTGATTTAAAGAGGAATTTCTCAGACCACGAGATTAATGAGTTAGTAGTCCGTACTGTTTTAGATAAATCCAAAGAAGTTTTTTTGAATACGGCTGAAAAAAAACAAATAATAGAAACTATTTTCAATTCACTGCGGAGGCTGGATATTTTACAGCCTATTCTTGACGATAATCAGGTAACCGAAGTAATGATCAACGGCCCTAACAATATATTTGTTGAAAAGAAAGGAAAGATAAGCCACCTTGAAATTTCCTTTGAATCCCAGCAGAAGCTGGAAGATATTATACAGATAATGGTTACAGCGGTAAACAGAACAGTGAATGAATCAAATCCTATTGTTGATGCCAGACTAAAAGATGGGTCGAGGCTTAACGTAGTGCTTCCGCCTATTGCATTGAATGGCCCTATCGTAACTATAAGAAAATTCCCAGGTAAACCAATTGATATGGAAAAACTGATAGAGTTAGGGTCTTTAACCACCGAGGCAGCAGAAGCACTAAAAATGCTAATTACAGCGAAATATAATATCTTTGTGGCAGGGGGTACAGGTAGTGGTAAGACAACCTTCCTCAATGCACTTTCGAACTTTATACCACCGGATGAAAGAATAATAACCATAGAAGATTCTGCTGAACTTCAGATTATAAACATATCAAATCTTGTCAGCCTTGAAACCCGAAATGCAAACGTAGAGGGAAGAGGAGAAATAACCATTAAAAATCTTATAAAAACAGCTTTACGTATGAGGCCGGACCGTATAATCGTTGGAGAGGTCAGAGGTGAAGAAGCAATAGATATGCTGGCTGCAATGAATACAGGTCATGACGGATCTCTCAGTACAGGACATGCAAATTCAACTCAAGATATGTTCTCGCGACTGGAAACGATGATTCTGAGTGCTGCAACTTTACCACTTGATGCCGTAAGAAAACAGATTGCGTCGGCAATAGATATTATCATATTTCTTTCAAGGCTCAGGGACGGGTCCAGACGTACAATGGAGATTTCAGAAGTATTGGGAATAGAAAATGGATTGATAAAACTAAATCCGCTATTTATATTCAAAGAAACAATTCAAAAAGATCAAAAAGCTAGTAGTACTGTCTCTGGAAGCTTGAAAAGAACATTAAATCCATTAATTAATAAACATAAAATGATAAATTCGGGGATTTATGATGATTTTTAGGAGGAATTTTAGTGGTTGACTATAACGAATATTCAATTCCCATGCAAATGAAATTATTATACGCACTCTCTGCTGCAACGGTTGTCTTTGCAATCTCTTACATGTTCTACAGGAGTATTGTCATTTCAATAATAATAAGCCCGTTAGGTATATTCTACTTGAAGTATAAAAGAAAACAGATAATACATAAAAGAAAAAGAGAGCTTAATCTGCAATTTAAAGATTTACTCATATCTCTGGCATCTTCATTATCAGCAGGAAAACCTTTGGAAAAGTCTTTTGTTGGAGCTCTTTCAGACCTCTATGTTTTATATCCCAGTGATGATGCACATATAGTCCGGGAGACAAAAATTATAATTAATAAGTTATCTCTTAATGTAAGTATCGAAGAAGCAATTTCAGATTTTGCCGACCGTTCTGATATAGATGACATAAAAAATTTCTCTGATGTAATTATAATATGTAAAAGGACCGGTGGAAATCTGGTTGAAGCAATTAAGAATTCATCGAGAATAATAAGTGAAAAAATTGAAATGAAACAGGACATAGAAACCTTACTTTCATCAAGAAAATTTGAACAGAAAATTCTAAATATTATGCCTATTGCCATGATTTTTATTTTATCAACAACTGCGGGAGAATATATAAAGCCGATATTTGTTACTGCAACCGGTAGAATATCCGTAACGCTGTGTCTGATTCTTCTGATAGTAGCATTTTTGATTTCAAATAAAATAATGAATATAAAATTGTGAGGTATTATGTTAAGATTATGGATTTTAACTGGAGTTGCTTCAATTGGTTACATAATTATTTTTATCATCACATTAATTAAAAATTACTCTAATTACTCTGAATACTGTGGTGTTATAAATTCGAAGGAGTATCCTTTAAAAAGCTTGCTACCTTTTGGACTGTATATATTGGATAAATTCAGATATTCCTTTAATTCGGCTTATGACAGAAGGACTATAGCTAGGATTAGTGAAATATACGGACAGGAATATTCAGCTTTTTATATAAGAATATTTCATGCAAAAAAAATTGTTCTTATGTCTTTAATTATTCCAGCTGAATTACTTGTAGGGATTTTATCCGATTATCAGACTGTATTTAATATTTACATAACGTTTTTATTCGGAATAATGATAATTCTCGATGATACAAGGCTAACCAACCGGGTAAAAAAACGTCGTTTGGAAATACAGTTGGAGTTTCCTGAGTTTATAAATAAACTTACATTGTTACTTAATGCAGGACTGACAATGTCTAAGGCTTGGGAAAAAATTTCTATGGACAGCAAAAAGAAGTGTGCTTTCTATAAAGAAGTGGAAAAAACAGTATCTCAGCTCAAAACAGGTGTAAGTGAATCAGAGGCATTCGGAGAATTTGCAAAAAGATTAAAAGCACCTGAAATATCAAGAGTTATGTCAACAATTATTCAGAATACAAAAAAAGGAGGGAATGATCTTGTACTGACATTAAAGCTTCAGTCAAATGAAAGCTGGGAATTACGAAAAAATGCAGTAAGGAGACTTGGAGAAGAAGCCTCTACAAAGCTTCTGTTTCCCATGATGATCATGTTTTTTGCAATAATTATCATTGTAGTTACACCTGCATTAATATCTATGCAGGGAATATCAAATTTTTAGAAATAAGGAGGATTAATATGATTGCAACTTTTAAAAGATTTATAAGAGAAGAAAATGGTATGGGAACAGTTGAAGTTATTATTATCATTGCTGTTCTTGTGGGGGTGGCTCTACTTTTCAGAAAGCAGCTGATTACCTTTGTAAACGGTATAATAAAAAATCTATTTCCGGATGCAAGCAAGCTTGAGGACAACAGAAATGGTGCTGATATAAAGCTGATTGGTTAGGTATATCAATATGAAAAATTCTAAAGGCAGTTTTACTGTTGAAGCTTCGATGGTTTTCTCTGTAGTTTTTCTTATGGTGGCTGCATTTGTATACTTATTTGTAATTATGTATCAATATGTAAATGCACAAAGTGTAGCTAATGAAGCTGCAACCAAAGGAGCTTACTATTATGTTAATCAAACATCAGAAAAGTACAGTTCATATAAAATAAATGAAATGTACTGGAGAATGTATGATACAAGTAAAAACAAAAAAGTATCAGCAATTAGCGATTATGTAAATAAATTATTGAATAATTCTATTCTTTTGACAGAGAACAATATAACTGTAAATACAAATAGCAAAATTCTTATGAAAAATCTCAGAATAGAAATTCAAGAGAAATATCCGCTTCCAGTAGGCAACCTGTTTGACATTTTTGGCCTGTCTCCGGTATTAAGTCTTAAAGCTGTATCTACGTCTCCCCTGGACGACAATGCAGAATTTATAAGAAACCTGGATATTGTGAAAGACATTCGTAATTGTATTCAGAACAGCGATAACAAATGGATTGGAGAGGATTCAAAATTGGAAGACATAATTGATAAAATGTTGAAGAAAAATTAAAGGAGAAATTATGGTGGGACATCATAAAACTAAAGGCGCAATAACAGTTTTTTTAAGCATAGTTTTATCAGCTGTATTTCTGGTTATTGGAACGTTTACTGATGGAGCCAGACTCAGGCTTGCTCATTCACATGTGCAAAGGGCAAATAAATCTGCCCTTTCCTCAGTTCTTGCAAATTATAATAATGAACTAAAGGACGAGTATGGACTGTTTGGAGTTTATTTGGATGAAGACTCAATACAGGAAATCTTTGAAGAGTATTTCTGCAAAAACCTTGGTATTGTAGGTGAAGGAAAATCTATGTATGATTTTTGTATAGATGACATTAAACTTGACAATCCATACAGTCTTGAGAATAAAGATGTATTCGATAAACAAGTAATGGAGTTCATGAAGTACAGGGCACCTTTAGAATTAGCCAACGAACTTATTGAAAAGGTAAAAGGAATCAAGAATATTTCAAAAGGATCAAATTTATACAGCCGGAAAATACAGACAGACAAGTGTGCAGCAGAAATAGGAGAAAAGCAGCTTTTACTTGAGAACAAAACAAAGAGAATAAATGAATCAAATTTATCGGTTAAATTATCAATGCATACAAATGATTATAAAAAACAAATTGAAGTTTTAAATGAAACAAATAAAAGTTTACAAAATCTAGAGATTTCTTTTGCAAGTGAAACTGATATAAAGAAAAAACAGGGTATAGGCAAATTACTCCAAGATACACGTGAGGAAATTCAAAGTATAAATAGCACAAAAAATAATATAAAAAACAGTATTCTTGAACAAGTAAAGGAATTCAAGTCTCTGAATTCCGAAGCTGTTTTTGAAGCTGATGCTATTTCGGCTAAGAAAAAAGTACTCTCAGACAGGATTAACGGAGAAATGAAACAACTTGAAGAAAATGGGGAAGTGATTCCTGAGCTTCAGAATTCTTATAAGAACAGTATGGATGAGATGAGAAGCTTGGTGGGACAAGATAATTCAGAAACGCTGTTGGAGAGCTTCAATAGGAATATTGAAAATTGCAATAAAATATTAAACTCTATGGATAGAGAAGAAGAATTTCTAAATTCACTTGATAAATTTTCAATCACCGATATTAAAGAGTACTCTTTTGGCAAAACACAAAATTCATATTCAAAAGACAAGGACAACCGTGAAATAGCCTCAAAAATGCTAAAGGATGCGTTTCAAACGGAAGGAGATTCAAAAAAGATACCCCAGGAACTATTAAAGTACCTTCCCTCACAAAAGTCCGGTTTCCAAGAGAAAACCTACGCTAGAACCTGGGATAATATGGACTTTGAAGATGAAAGTGTAGCTATAGATAATTTAAATTATATAGCGGATAAAGAAAATATTTTAAGTAGCATAATTAATAAAATATCAGAAGAACTTTTCTTGAACGAATACATTATGGGAACTTTTAAGCATGACGTACCCATTTTGAAAGGTCAGACGGAGAAGGATGCTTACAATCTGAGATCAAAAGATAAAGCAAAGAGAACATCGTTTTTTACAAGCTTTGAGGTTGAATATATAATAAACGGTCATAATGATGAAGCAGTAAATTCAATGTTAACAAAATCAGAAATAATGGCAATAAGACTCATTGCAAATGTACTAAACATATACGCCGACAGTTCAAAAACTACAAGGGTTACTAGTCTCGCAGCAGCATTAAGTGCCTGGTGTGCCGGTCTGTCAACTCCACTAATTCAAACAATGCTGATTTTTTCTTGGGCTACTTTCGAGTCTTTGTATGACATCAACTCACTTGAAAAAGGGGGAAAAGTCCCACTATTTAAGACTAATGAACAATGGATGAGTGATATTTCAGGAGCTGTAGTAAAAAAAGAATCAAACAAAGCTGACAATGACACCTTATGCCTTAGTTATCAGGATTACTTGAAAATATTTCTTGTAATTATGAATAAGGACAAAAAGCTTACCAGGGTGCAGGACCTTGTCCAACTAAACAAAAGTGTTAAAAGCCAAGGATTTCTTCTGGAAGATTGCATGGTATTTATAAAAGCTGATACAAAGGTATCTATAAAAAATCTTTTCATATCATTTCCAATGTTTACTGTTGATTCAAGAAGAAATATTAGTCGGTCATATATTAATGAAAGTATGTACCTTGGGTATTAAAGGGGGGCTTTGTCTGTGAAACGGAAGGACTTACGGGACAGAGGGTCTATTACAGTGGAAGCTGCAATATGTTTACCATTTTTTATAATTGTTATAATTTCGTTTGTATTTTTAATAAAGGTATATTTTGCACATGAAATAATTCAGCATGCCATAACAGGGGCTTGTGATGAAATGAGTGTTTACAGTCTCATCTATTACAGTACAAATGCAGAGGAATTGGTAGGAGTACTGCAAAAGTTCTGCGATTCCGAAAAAGTAAGTAATGAACTGGAAGGTACAGGGTTACTGCAGTATATCCAGGAATTCGGAAAGGATGCCACAGATTACCTCAGGGCACGGGCTGTATTGATACCAATTTCAAAAATTCTTATAAGAGAATACCTTGGTAATTCATCAGATAAAGCAGATGTAAGATTGAAGAATTTAAACATTCCTGAAGGGTTGGAGGGAATTGACTTTTCTCGAAGCAGAATGCTTGCTGATGGTAAGAGCGTAGACATTGTTGCTGAATATAAGTTGGAGTTTCCGTTTCTTTCACAGCTACTCCCCGGAATTAAAATAACTCAGACTGCTTCTGCTTGTGTTTGGGACGGAGAAGACGGTGTAAATTCATTAAAGGGTGACAGTGAAGAAAATGAACAATGTGTCTGGAATTTGGACAAGATTAAAAGAGGTCGAGAAATACGCAGCCTTCAGGGTGCAAACCTACCCTTCAATTTTCCTGTAATATCAAAATATGAAAATGGAACAGCTGCCAGTATTAAAAGCCTTAATCTTGATGAAATATATTACCACAACACCACTAATCTTCAAAATAAAGTAAAGGGATACATCAGAAAACTTCAGGAGTTTAATGGTGGAAAAAGTGGTTCAGTCACAATAGACGGTAGCCAGATATATAGGAAGGAGTTGATATTGGTGGTACCCGAAACAGAGATTACCAGTGCACAGTTGCAAACCCTCAATAAATGTATAGATATTGCCAGGGAAAAGGGTATAAATTTAAGAATTGTAAAGGCTTATGGTAAACAAAACAATACAAAAAATGGGGCGGACAATGGAAAAGATAATTGATTCAAAAAATGTTAAATTTAGAAAACTAACAGCAGCTATAATATGTATAGTCTTTTGGACAGCAGGCAGTATTGTTACAATTGGTTTCTTTAATATGTCTAAGCATTCAGTTACTATAGAGGTACTATTGATTATTCAGCTTTTAGCTGCACTATGGGACATAAATAACATGATAATCCCTTTTAAAATCACAGTTCCTGCAATTTTAGCCGGTGTAGGTATC
>JAEYNY010000095.1 GCA_023412275.1 Bacillota bacterium | reverse complement strand
ATTTAAGCCTGACTTTGTGGCGATGGAATTGATTAAATCTGATTTATTCATTTATATACAACCTCCTAAAAATGGAATTCGACAATATTTTATAATGAAAGCTCGCTAAAGTCAAGCCTTTCAGGGCAAAATAGTTATTTTGTACCATCCAAAATAGGAAATATTTTATCATTTTACGTTTTAGTTAGGGACCACATGCATATTAACCTTATCCAATCTGGATTTTAAAGCTTTATAAAAGTAGTTTTCGCTGTGATCTCCTTTGGAATCACCCATGACTAACATATCTATATTGTTTTCCAGAGAATAGGAAACAATAGTATCTACAATATCGTCAGATCTTAAAACCGTCAAATTGGCACCGACTGATTTTGCAATACCGAAAAGATACTCCAATGCTTCCCCTTCTTTATCATTATCAAGGAAACTCCAGTCATTTTTTGCTACGTGAATTATAAACAGAGAATCCCCGTCATTTGAGAATTCTAATGCCTTTTTAATAAGTCTTTCGCAAGTTTTTTGTTGTGTTACGCAAACCAAAATATTACTGGCAGTTGATTTCAAAAAATAGCCTCCTTATACCCGTAATGAAACGTTTTGGGGATTATATAATAAAACTTCTACATCAATATTATACTAAAAAATCGATGATTTGTCTTTATAGTTTACGGGTTTTAAAGGCTATTATACCGAATATAAAATATTTAAAAACAGTTGTTGAGACAAAATGGCAAATGTATAATAAAAAGTATACTTACTTTAATAATTTAAACGGAGGAAGCATGAGAGAGATTAATGTTACCACAATAATAGAAGAAGTCAGCAGGCTGTGTATACAAGCGAATTATTTCCTTAACAGTGATGTTAAACAAGCTATGGAAAAAGGCATGGAGTGTGAGGAATCACATATTGGCAAGGAAATACTTGATAAGCTTTTGGTAAATGCTAATTTGGCCGCCGATAAAAAAGTGGCCATATGTCAGGACACGGGTATGGCTGTAGTTTTTGTAACAATTGGCCAGGAGGTTCATATAGCCGGCGGAGGGTTGACAGAAGCAATAAATGAAGGCGTAAGAAGAGGATACAAAGAAGGCTTTTTAAGAAAATCAGTTGTTAGTGACCCTATTGAACGAGTAAACACAGGTGATAATACACCTGCGGTTATCCACTATGATATTGTTGAAGGGGATATACTTAAAATTGAATTGGCTCCTAAAGGCTTCGGAAGCGAGAACATGAGTGCTCTGAAAATGCTGAAGCCTTCAGATGGCATTGAAGGAGTAAAGAAATTTATACTTGAAACCGTTGATAAGGCGGGCCCCAATCCGTGCCCTCCTATTGTAGTAGGGGTTGGAATCGGGGGAACAATGGAAAAAGCTTCTATTATGGCAAAGCGGGCGTTGTTGAGACCAATAAATATGCGGAGCAGTATAGAATATGTTAGAAACCTTGAAAGTGAAATGCTAGAAAAGGTTAATCAATTAGGTATAGGGCCGGCAGGATTAGGTGGTAATACAACAGCATTGGCGGTCAATGTAGAGACATATCCTACACACATAGCAGGACTACCTGTTGCAATAAATATAAGTTGTCATGTTACAAGACATGCAGAAGTTACATTATAAGGGGGAAGAAGAATGCATCATATATTAACGGCACCATTTGACAGGGAAAAGGCCAGAATGCTGAAAGCAGGCGATACGGTTTCACTTAGTGGCACCATTTATACTGCCAGAGATGCTGCACATAAAAAAATGCTGGGATTATTAAAGGAGAATAAGGAGCTTCCTTTTGATATAAAAAACCAAACCATTTATTATGTTGGGCCTTGTCCTTGCAGGGAAGGTGAAATCATCGGGTCGGCAGGGCCAACTACCAGTTATAGAATGGATGCTTATGCTCCTACACTCATCAGGCTCGGTGAAACAGGTATGATAGGCAAAGGTCTTAGGGATCAGAATGTTATCGATGCAATGAAAGAGTATGGTGCGGTATATTTGGGTGCAATAGGCGGTGCGGGTGCTCTGATGGCCGAATGTATCAAAAGTCAGGAAATTATTGCTTTTCCCGAATTAGGTGCCGAGGCAGTAAGACGACTTGAAATTGAAAATTTTCCATTAACTGTAATTATCGACAGCTGCGGAAACAACCTGTATGAAAGCGGGAGACAACAGTTTATGAAAATAAAACTGTAAACAAGCTTTAATTATGAGTATATTTTTAAAAATGAATAGTGTATAATACAGATGTAACAGCAATTGTTGATTCGTTAAAAATCATAAGGAGGTTTCGTCATAATGGCTAAGGTTACAAAGGATATGATTATTTCTGATGTATTAAACTTAGATAAGGGTACAATTCCCATATTTCTTGAAAGCGGTATGCACTGTCTTGGATGCCCATCGTCTTCCGGTGAAAGTATTGAAGATGCGTGTGCGATTCATGGTATAGACGCCGATCAATTGATCGAAAACTTAAATAAATATCTTGAAAACAAATAAATGTTATAAAAAATACCTGGAGCTTATTTCCGGGTATTTTTATTATTAATACAATAAATCTTGGATAAGAGAAAATACTAATTTTGTAGTATGTATTACTTTATGTTGAATTATAAATTTCACTACGTTATAATTTAATGGGTTGAATTAGCAAAAGATACATATCATAAGTATGAAATAATATTTTGATTTGTTTTGAACATTTATGGATAGGAGGATAATAGAATGGCCGTAAGAGTAGTAGTAGGAACTCAATGGGGTGATGAGGGTAAAGGAAAGTATATAGATATGCTTGCTGAGCAATCAGATATAATTGTCAGATTTTCCGGTGGTAATAATGCCGGACACACTATTGTAGCCAATGGAGTAAAATATGCACTGCATCTGATACCTTCAGGAATTCTTCATACAAATAAGACTTGTATAATTGGAAACGGAGTAGTTGTAGACCCGGCAGTACTGCTTCAGGAAATGAAGGGCTTAAATGAAAGAGGCGTAACAACAGACCACCTTTTAATCAGTGACAGGGCTCATTTGATAATGCCTTATCACAGAGAATTGGATGAACTTCAGGAGAAGTTCAGGGGCAATGATAGCATTGGAACTACCAAGAGAGGAATTGGCCCTTGCTATGCAGATAAAATTGAAAGATCAGGAATAAGAATGTGTGACCTTATTGATGAAAATGAATTTATCAAAAAGGTTAAGTCCAATCTGGAATTAAAGAATCTTATAATAGAAAAAGTTTATGGAGGGAAACCTTTCGAGGCTGAACCTATAATCAAGGAGTATCTAGGGTATGCAGAGCAGTTGAAAAAGTATATTACTGATACAACCAGCATATTGGCAGATGGAATTGACGCTGGCAAAAATATACTGTTTGAAGGTGCTCAGGCAAACTTTTTGGATATAGACTTTGGTACATATCCATACGTAACTTCATCTAATCCGGTTGCTGGTGGAGTATGTACAGGTTCAGGTCTTGGCCCGGTATATATAAATGAGGTTTATGGTGTACTTAAGGCATACACATCGAGAGTTGGTGCAGGCCCATTCCCAACAGAACAAAATAACGAAATAGGGGATACAATCAGAGAACTTGGGTGGGAATATGGAACAACTACAGGTAGACCAAGAAGATGCGGTTGGTTGGATACCGTTATGATTAAATATGCTGCAAAAATAAATGGATTAACAGCTTTGGCCATAAACCATGTAGACACAATAGGAAAACTCAAGGAGATAAAACTTTGCGTTGGATATAAAAAAGATGGTCAGGTAATCAGAACATTCCCTGCAAGTCTTAATGAACTGGCAAAGTGTGAACCTATCTACGAAGTATTTGAGCCGTGGAATGAAGACATCTCAAATGTTAAATCATTTGAAGATCTGCCTCAGAACGCTCAAAAATACCTTAACAGGATTGAAGAACTTGTAGGGGTAAAGATAGGCCTTGTTGGCGTAGGAAAAGACAGAGAACAGATTATAAAGGTATTCTAGCCATAGAATATTAGCTGATAAAATAAAATATAATGGCATTTTGCCATTATATTTTATTTTTTTTAGAAAAAAGCTCACTTTTTTTTAAAAATGAGTTGACAAAAGCGAATTTATTAAGTATTATTTATACTTGTGATTCGGAAAACTTGTATGACCCATTAGCTCAGTTGGCAGAGCACTTGACTTTTAATCAAGGTGTCCGCAGTTCGAATCTGCGATGGGTCACCAAAACAGAAAGCGTGTATTTCAATAAAATGAGATACACGCTTTTTGTTTTAAAGTATTGCTTTGAATTAAGATTACACTTAACCCTGTCATTTATTTATTGGCTTTACACGTAATTGTATTAGTTTCTTTACATCTTCAAGTGTAGACTTTTCTTTTACTTCAATCATGAGCCATTTGCCACAATAAGAAGAAGGAGTTTTTAAAAACAAGTTTTTCGTATAGGTGCTGCAAGTTGGAATAACCAAATTTGCTTCTGTGAGTTCCTTCTTACCAATAACAATAAGCACAATAAAGTAGCCATCCATTGGATAAAGAGTACATAGTGACTTGCTACTCTTTTTATACTTTATATTCCAGCCTTTTTGCATAGAACATTTACTGAACTCCAAATTAGGTAATGTAGAATAAGTATTCTCCACAAATAAACAGAGCTCATCCCATAGCTTATTATTAATAAAATCCCTAACATTTTCCAAAGTAGGTTTGTTGTTTGAGTTATAAAGTTCACTCCACATGTTGTTTTTACCAACCTCTCACTAATTATCTGCTATCTTTAACCATAGTTTCACTGTAATAGCTGTCTATGATGTATCCTAGTATAATTCTATCATAAACGGCTAAATAAAATCTTCCCGTATAAAAATATCTGGATAAAGAATAGAAGTGAATAAGCCACCTGAAATGAGGCATAATAAGCCGGGAGTAGGGACAAACAAGTACAACCATTATATGATAAAATATATCTTTGAAAAAAGATAAAAAAATTGCTTGACTTTTAAGCTATGTCCCGTTACAATATATTTTGTCAGTCGGCAAGGTGCTCGACAAAAATAAACAAGGCCCATTGGTCAAGTGGTTAAGACACCGCCCTTTCACGGCGATAACAGGGGTTCGAGTCCCCTATGGGTCACCATTATAATTTTAAATAATGGCCCGGTAGTTCAGTTGGTTAGAATGCCAGCCTGTCACGCTGGAGGTCGACGGTTCGAGCCCGTTCCGGGTCGCCATTTAAATTATACAAAAAGCAACTTTCTCTTGCAGAAAGTTGCTTTTTGCTTTCAAAATAAATGAAAATATAACTTCCAAAATATTCCTAAAAATAACAGCAAAATTTTTAAAATAAAGTGTTGACAGTTACTCAATTCCCATGTTATTATAGACAGGCAGTTGAGCGATACACTTGCTCGACGCAATATGAAGTATCTGCTATAAATGTGCTGGTGTAGCTCAGCAGGTAGAGCAGCTGACTTGTAATCAGCAG
The DNA here is from genome assembly GCA_023412275.1 of Bacillota bacterium. Lineage (GTDB taxonomy): Bacteria > Bacillota > Clostridia > Acetivibrionales > DSM-1351 > Ruminiclostridium. The sequence goes on along the minus strand of JAEYNY010000095.1, from coordinate 81 downwards.
GTCGGGGGTTCGATTCCGTCCGCCAGCTCCATATGGAGGGGTTCCCGAGTGGCCAAAGGGGGCAGACTGTAAATCTGTTGT
>JAEYNY010000078.1 GCA_023412275.1 Bacillota bacterium | reverse complement strand
TGAAAGAGGTTGGCAATTTATTTGACATACCTGACCTCGGTACTCACACATTAAGAAAAACATTTGGTTATCAACACTATAAACAGTTCAAAGATGCAGCATTGTTAATGACAATATTCAATCATTCGAGCCAAAAAATCACTTTAAGGTACATTGGGATTGAGCAGGAAGACATCAATAAAAGCATGAAGAAATTTCGTTTATTTTGATTTGACATTAACATAACGAGAATGTGTTAAACTCATTTGCAATGTTATCCTAAGATGCATTAATTCAAGGCTTTACAAGGAAAATGCCAGTTTAACAGAATAATAGATATGTTAAAGTGAAAAAAATTTTCCTTCTATAATGTATGTAATTTTTATTAGTTGAGGTGTTAATATGATTGACTATAATTCCAAGCGGTGGGAACGGAAACGAGATCACATTTTAAAGCGTGACGGTTACATGTGTCAGGAAAGCAAACGGTATGGAAAAAGAATCGATGCTGATATGGTTCATCACATCTGGCCTGCTGATGAATATCCTGAGTACGCATGGGAGGATTGGAACCTCATATCCCTTGCAAATAGCGTACACAACAAGATGCATGACAGGCTTACCAAGAAATTGACACCAGTAGGAGAAGCATTAAGGAAAAGAACCCCCCCACCCAAGGACAAAAATAAATAAATTTGGGACACCGGGGATAGGGAGGCTTTTCCAATAGACCGGAAATTTTTAAAAAAAGGGGGTTGTTAAAAATGTCAATGTCACCGGAACAAAAAGAAGTTAACAAAATCATTAAAAACACAATTAAAGAAATGCAGGAAGTCAATACTTACAAACCACAATTTGATGCCACTGTTAAAATTTATGCTGAGACTCAGCAGATTTACAATCGGGCATACAAGGACTTTATCATCAGTGGCGGCAAGATGATGGAGGAGTACACCAATAATTCGGGATTCACAAATATCAGAAAAACAGCAACATATTTGGCTATTGAAAATTTACGGAGTGACCTTGTTAACTACAGAAGCATTTTGGGATTGACTCCATTAGGCTTGAAAAAAATAAATGACGAAATGAAAGCTAAGAAAAAAACAAGCAAGCTCACACAGGTGATGAGTAAGAATGGCTGATTCTAAAGTTAACAATTTTGATATTGTAATGGAGTATGCCAGAAGTATCACAGGCCATAGAAAAATTGCTTGTAAAGAACAGATCCAAGGCTGTCAAAGATTTTTAAAGGACTTAGGGAATCCACTATACGACTTTAAAACCGATGATGCCGAATTCGTTATTGAGTTGATTGAAAACACATTCGTACATATGCAAGGGGAAAAGTTGGACGGCACTCCACTTCGGGGTACGCCTTTTTTATTGGAGCCGTTTCACAAATTTATTGTATATAACATTTTGGGGTTTTACCACAAAGGGACTAAAAGAAGACGCTTCAAAGAGGCGTTTATTTTTATTCCCAGAAAAAACATAAAGACAAGTTTTGCCGCTGCTCTTGCATGGGCCCTTGGTATTTTGGAAAGGCGAAGTGGCAGTAAGGTATATATTGTTGCCGCCGCTTTGAAACAATCCCTTGAAAGTTTTAACTTCATCAATTTCAATCTGGAACAGATGGGGGAAAAGGAAAACTTCCGGGTTATTGATAATAATCAGGAGCATAGCATTAGCGGGGATTTGGATGACGGTTCTTTATTTATCCAGGCACTGGCGGCAAACCCTGACAGTCAGGATTCTCTTAACTGTAATATCGGTATAGCTGATGAAATCCACGCTTACAAGACACCGAAGCAGTACAACATTATCAAGGAAGCTATGAAGGCATACACAAATAAATTGATGATTGGTATTACTACTGCCGGAGACAGTATGACAAGCTTCTGCTATCAAAAGCTTCAGTACTGTAAAAAGATACTTGATAAGACAGTAACTGATGAGCAATACTTTGTCTTTATTTGCAAGGCAGACGAAAAAGAGAACGGGGATGTTGACTATACAAACCCGATTATACATGAGATGGCAAACCCGGCATATGGAGTCTCTATCCGGCCCGATGATATTTTAAATGATTCCTTGCAGGCCATGAACGATCCTCAGTTGAGAAAAGACTTTTTTGCCAAATCATTAAATGTATTTACTGCAGCCTTAAGAGCATATTTCAACATTGATGAATTTAGAAAGTCTGACACATCTTGCGAAGCAAAGCTGAACATCAAGCCGGAGTGGAAACCGGATAAAAAGATTGAGTTTCTTAAAAACCTGCCCATTGAATGGTATGGCGGTGCGGACTTGTCAAAGCTCCATGACTTGACGGCAGCTGCTTTGTATGGAAGCTATGTGACCGGGCGGATGATTAAAATCACAAATGAAAAGGGAGAGGTAATAGAAGTACCTGAGGAAATAGATATTATTATCTCCCATGCATGGTTTCCAATAGTTGCTGCAGCTCAAAAGGCGGATGAAGACAGTATTCCTTTATTCGGATGGAAGGATGACGGTTGGCTTGACATGAGTAATTCGGCAACAGTTAATCATGCCGAGATTGTCAACTGGTTTAAAAAAATGAGAAACATGGGCTTTAAAATAAAGCAGGTGGGGCATGATAGAAAATTCTGTAGAGAATATTTTATTGGAATGAAGAAAGCAAACTTCAATATTATTGACCAACCTCAATATTTCTATAAAAAGTCCGAGGGTTTCAGAAGAATAGAACAGAAGGCAAAGGACGGCAATTTATATTATCTTAGCTCCCAGGCATATGAATACTGTGTGCAGAATGTAAGGGCGATTGAGAAAACGGATGACATGGTACAGTATGAAAAGGTTGAGGATTCACAGAGGATCGATATATTCGATGCCTCTGTTTTTGCATGTGTAAGGAAATTGGAAGCATTGGAAAAAGGTAAGCTAAGCGGATGGTTTTAGAAAGGCGGTGAGGAAATTGAAAAATCCATTTAGAAGGCATAAGACACGAGCAGACCCGGTAATGTTTTGGCTTAACGGTACGGATGCCAGAGATATACTTTGCCCGGAAGGCTATACGCCATTATCCAAAAATGAAGAAATAAGAAGGTGTGTTTTTAAGATTGCTGATCTGGTGTCCAACATGACAATCATGTTAATGGAGAACGGAGAAAACGGCGATATCCGGCTCAAAAATGAACTGTCAAAGAAGATTGACATATACCCAAACAATAACATGACCCGAAAAAACTTCATTCACAAGCTTGTTACAGATATGATACTGACAGGCAATGCAGTTGCATACCCACAGGTAAAAAACGGCTTGATTGATAACCTGAAAATACTTAATGCCGACAGTCTGCATTTTGATGAGGTGGGAGACAGTTACCAAATAAGGTATAGAGGCACACCATATTATCCTGACGAAGTACTGCATTTTGTTTTGAATCCCGATGATGATTACCCCTTTAAAGGGCAAGGTTACACACAGTTGATTAAAGAAACGGTTATGAACCTCCTGCAAGCAAATGCAACTAAAAAAGGGTTCCTGAAAAGCAAATGGAAACCGAGCATGATAATATCAATCAATTCTGATGCAGAGGAATTGCAGGATCCTGAAAAGCGGTCAAAAATTCTCGGCAGTTACACTAAGACAACTGAAATAGGTGAGCCGTGGTTGATTCCGGCCGGGGAGATAGATGTTAAAACAATACAACCCCTTACCCTCAATGACCTTGCAATACAGGACAGTATAACCCTTGACCTGAAAGTCATAGCGGCGGCAATCGGAGTTCCCGGCTTTATGGTTGGGGTAGGTGCTTTTAATAAGGAAGAGTACAACAATTTTATTTCAACAACAATAATGTCCATAGCCATGATCCTGCAACAGGAGCTGTCCAAGAAACTTTTATTTTCACCTACAATGTACTTTAAATTCAACCCTAAATCACTTATGCAGTACAACCTTACAGAGCAGGTTCAGTTTGTGAAGGAGCTTGTGAGCGGAGGTATGCTGAATAGGAATGAAGGAAGGGCAGAGTTTGATTATCCTCCTGTAGATAAACCCGGAATGAATGATTATATTGTGCTTGAAAATTATGTACCTGTGGAGAGGGTTGGAGATCAGAAAAAATTGAAAGGTGGTGATACTGGTGCTGAATAAAAGATACTCATATTTCAAAAGTGAACTTAAGACCCGGGCAGAGGGTGAAAACGACAAATACATAGAAGGATATTTCGCAGTATTTGAGCAGGAAACCGAACTCTGGCCCCGGTGTTTTGAAAAGATAGCAAGAGGGGCATTCGACAATTCAATAAAAAATAACGATATCCGCTGTTTGTTCAACCATGACAGCGGATTTGTTTTGGGCAGAACAGCAAGTAAAACGCTTGAACTGAGAGTGGATGCATATGGCTTGTGGGGCAGGGTAAGGATTAACCCCAATGATTCACAGGCAATGGATGTCTATGCAAGGGTTGAAAGAGGGGACATATCAGGATGCTCCTTTGGGTTTGAGCCAAAAGGAGAGGACTATGAGGA
>JAEYNY010000042.1 GCA_023412275.1 Bacillota bacterium | reverse complement strand
GCAGGCCAATCCAATTAAAATGTTAATTATTATCTTAAACACCTCCTCCTTATTCAGTTTTCAAAGCTCAAATTTCATAATTCGCAATAACCATAATAATATTGGAATAAAAGCAGAAATGAACCTCTAAAGGCCTATGTACTGTAGAATAGCACAATATAATAATAACTAAGCGGTATATGGCTATGACCGATACAAATAATGTATAAAACTCAAACATATGAGACGTTTTACTAAATATGTCATTTAAACTACGCATAATACCAGAATTTTTACAATAATCCTAGCTGAAGTTTTTTAACATTAATAAAACAAACCTGCATATATATATTAGCCTAAATAGCTTAATAATCAATTAATATAACTCTACAATACGAACTGGCTCTTACTCCATAATCAATTTAATTGTAAACTTATTTATTTTTTATGTCAAGAATGAAAAGTACAAACGCTATTCCTTAGTTTTTGTTATTATTGACCAAGGAAATTAAAGATTGTTTTGTAACAATGCTGCCTTATATGTATTTTTCATCAACATGGCTCTGGTCATAGGGCCAACACCGCCTGTTACCTTTGTAATTGCAGATGCTATTTTCGAAACCTCCGCAAATTGAACATCCCCAACCAATTTTCCATCTGCTCCCCTTGACACACCTACATCAATAACAACAGCACCCGGTTTTACAAATTCTGGTTTGACAAACTCAGATTTCCCAATTGCTACTACCAGAATATCTGCACTTCTACATACTTCCTGGATATTGGCAGTTTTGGAATGGCATATGGTTACAGTTGCATTTTTTGCAAGAAGCAAAATCGCCTGTGGCTTTCCCACTATATTGCTCCTGCCGACTACAACGCAGTTCTTTCCCGATATTTCTATATTATTTTCTTCCAACAATTCCACAACCCCGGCCGGAGTGCATGGCAGGAATTCAGGTTTTCCAATCATGAGTTTTCCAACATTCATAGGATGGAAACAATCGGCATCCTTATCGGGGCTAATTGCTGCAATAACCTTATCTTCATTTATGTGTTTAGGTATCGGCAACTGGACAAGTATACCATTTACAGAAGCATCATTGTTCAATGTTTCTATTAAACTAAGTAATTCCTCTTCTGAGGTACTTGCAGGAAGTGCGTATTCAAATGATTTAATACCTATTTCAGCACAATCGTTCTTTTTGTGGTTTACGTATACCCTTGACGCAGGATCATCGCCTACAATAATGACTGCAAGTCCGGGATTTATACCCTTTAATTTCAATTCGTCTATTTTTGCTTTTAGCTCAGATTTGACTTTTGCCGCAAGCTCAGTTCCATTCAAAACTTTGGCAGACATGGTTTCTTCCTTTCCTTTTTCCTAAGTATTTTTTATAACTATTACATTTTATTTTATCGTTTTTTTCTTGTCAAATTTTTCATGTCACCCGATTTTGATTTAGCATTTGAATAAGCTGTCTTACTACTTTGTTTTCTATTTTTGTTACTATTTCCCCTAAATGTTTGCTTTGTGGATTTTTCACCTTTTACAGTATTCGCCTCATTTTCTCCTTTTGTAATTCTTCCCTTGCCGCCGTCACCCGTTGTTTTTGCCTTATTGGGTGTATTACCATACTGTTTGCCTCTTAAAGGTTTTACAAGACAATTTGGGCCAAACCCTATAAGGTCTTCCCTATGTGCTTCCTTTAGCGCCTCTATTACTAGATGATAATTTTCCTTTTTACGGTATTGTAACAGGGCTCTTTGCATGGCTTTCTCTTTCGGTGTTTTGGGCACATATACTTTCTTCATGTTCCTTGCATCATAACCTGTATAGAACATACAGGTTGAAAGTGTTCCCGGTGTCGGATAAAAATCCTGAACCTGTTCTGGCATATATCCCTGCTGCTTTAGATATTCCGCCAATTCTACGGCAGCATTCAGATCACTTCCCGGATGGCTTGAAATCAAATATGGAACAAGATACTGTTCCTTATGAATTTTTTCATTTATATCATAAAATTTCTTTACAAATCTATCGTATAGCTGTCTTTTTGGCTTTCCCATTTTATCTAAAACTCTGTCCACAACGTGTTCAGGTGCAACTTTAAGTTGACCGCTGACGTGATGCTCGCATAATTCAGTAAAAAAGTCGTCATTTTTGTCTAGCATTAGGTAGTCATAACGTATTCCTGAGCGAATAAATACTTTCTTAACATCAGGGAGTGCCCTGAGCTTGCGTAAAAGTTCCAGATACTCAGAATGATCTACTATCAGGTTTTTACAAGGTTCAGGATGTAGACATTGTTTCTCTTTGCAGACGCCGTTTTTAACCTGTTTTTCACAGGCAACATTCCTGAAGTTGGCTGTAGGACCGCCCACATCGTGTATATATCCTTTAAAGCCCTGTGTCCAGGTGAGCTTCTTTGCCTCATTTAATATTGATGCCTGGCTCCTTTTTTGAATGACCCTACCCTGATGAAAATTTAAAGCACAGAAAGAACAGCCTCCATAGCAGCCTCTGTGACTTGTTATGCTGAACTCCACCTCATTAATGGCAGGAATCCCACCGTACTTTTCATAAACCGGATGGTATGTTCTTTCGTATGGCAGTGCATAAACCCTGTCCAATTCAGCGGTTGATAAAGGCATTATAGGAGGATTCTGAACCAGATATCTGTCACCGTGGGGTTGTACCAATGTCCTTCCGTTTATTGCATCCTGCTCGTTATACTGTATTTTGAAAGCCTCGGCATATACTTTTTTACTATCCTGCACTGCTTCAAACGAGGGTAATACCGCTACTTTCTTAGTTCCGTTTGAATCAATTGCCTCCCTGATTTCAGCCGGAAGTTCTTCGTATCTTGCAAGGTACGCACTGCCGCGTAAATTCTTGATACTATGAACAGGAACGTCCTTTTTAAGCAATTTGGCTATCTCAGTTATAGGTTTTTCACCCATTCCGTACACCAGAAGGTCAGCTTTGGAATCTACAAGAATTGATCTCCTTACTTTATCATCCCAGTAGTCATAATGTGCAAATCTCCTAAGACTTGCTTCAAGTCCTCCGATTATAACTGGTGTATCCTTAAATATCTCTTTTATCTTATTCGCATATACTATGACGGCACGGTCAGGTCTGTATCCGGCTTTTCCTCCCGGAGAATACAAATCTGTGGATCTTTTCTTTTTACTGGCCGTGTAGTGGTTTACCATTGAATCTATAACCCCTGAGGATATAAATACACCATACTTTGGTCTTCCCAATTTCTTGAAATCCTCACTGTTTTTCCAGTCGGGCTGAGCTATTATTCCAACTTTGAAGCCCTCGCTTTCCAAGACTCTGGTTATTATTGCATGTCCGAAACTGGGATGATCCACGTAAGCATCCCCGCTTATATATAGAAAATCAAGCTGCTCCCAGCCTTTTTCATTCATGTCTTCAAAACTGATGGGTAAAAAACTCATTTATTCACCTTGTACTAACGTTTTTATATGTCAGTACCACCTTATTTGTTATTTGATATTTTCTATGTTATTTTAACACAAATAAGGTTATAGTAAACAATAATTACGAAACCAGTTCTATAAAATCTGAATTTGTTCTCATGTAATCAAAAACACTGTTTCTGGTAATTTCCCGTTTTATGTCTGAATCCTTGCTTACTGCCTTCTTTAAATTATCTAATGCAATATCTTGCTTTTTCATTAACGCATATACAGCTGCTATATTATAGTACAATTCGCCCTCCTGCATTCTGTCATCCAGAGCTTTTCCATATACCTTGATTGCTTCATCATACTGCTTTAATTCCGTTAATGAAGCACCCAGATAGTAATAAACATCCTTGTCCTCCGGATTCAACTCAACAGCTCTGGTAAAAGCATCTGCAGAGTCCTCATACCGTTTTAGCTCAAACAATACAACGCCCATGTTAAAATAAAGTTTGAAATTGTCAGGATTTAGCTTTATTCCCGCAGTATATGCGGCAAGAGATTCAACATGCCTTTGACTTTTCGCAAACACAATTCCAAGGTTGTTATACGCATCTATAAAATCAGATTTTATCTGAATCGCAGCCCTGTAACAATCTATTGCTTTTTCTGTTTCATCAGTCTCATCATAGATTAAACCCAGCTTATACAAACTTTCGTGACTTTTCTGGTTATGTGTTATGGTCTGCATATATTCAGTAATTGCATTTTTGTACTCCTTATTTTGAAAATAACATTCTGCAAGGTTATAATGTCCTATATAATCAACATCATTAATTGTAATATATGTTTTAAAAACCTTAATAGCTTCGGAATACTGTCTTACTGACATAAATAACTTTCCAAGGAGGATATATGCATCTGCCTTCTGGGGATTGTTCTTAATACATGTTTCTAAACGTAGTTTTGCCTCATCTATATTTCCCAGTTCAACTAAAAGTTTTCCCAGTGATAATGAAAGTTCATAATTGCTATCATCATTTTTGAGCAAATCTTCATAGTACATGACCGCATCTGCTTGTCGTCCGGTCGTTGTGTAAATCCTGCCAATACCTTCCTTTGCAGTCAGACACTCAGGATTTATTTCCAGAGCCTTAAAGAAATTTTCCAATGCAAGTTCCGTTTTTTCCATATTGAAGTATGTTATACCTAGATTTACATAAACGAGATGCTTTTTTTCGAATTGCTCATTCAACTCCAGTACTTTTCTATAGCAAGAGATTGCTTCTTTAAACATTCCTTTTTTGAAACATACATTTCCATAGTTAAAAAACAAATTCCCCGGAGTTTGTGTAATGTCCAGCATACCTTTATATATTTCGTATGCAAAATCAAAATTTCCCTGACTGTATCCGTTCTCTGCTTTAATTAGCTTCTTTTTAATTCCCAAAAATAAATCATCTTTTAGTAAAGTTAATTCAGCAATAGTGTCATCAACGAAATCTTCATTTTCCAATACATCCATTATCCTTTGGCATATCTCCGGAGTACTGACGGAAGAATATTCCGGCAAACTATTTTCAGTATGAGGTAATGTTTTATTTTCAACTGTTAAATAATCCTGATTTCTTTCTGTAGTTGTGAGACTTTTTATTGTTAACCTATAATCCCTTATAATAAAAGATGATGGTATTAATATCCCAAATACAATATAAAAAAGTTCTATACTATTACTGATTTTTACATCATTTACAAGAGATAGAATTACTATTGTCAAAGCAGAAAGCTGAATTGTGAAAGAAAGAAGTGTTACAGCCTTTTTTGTTTTTAATAGTCTGTAAAATACATATGAAAGAAGTAAAACCATTAAACAAGCATTGAATGTAGTTAATATAAACATTTTTGTACCCCCACGTATTTTATAAATTTTCTTTAGCTAGTCCACTATTAAGTGTGTATTTATAAAATAGTTATGAGAAAATTTACATATTTATACCTTAAGGGAAATAATTAATTTACAAAAAAATGTATGAATGCGTTTAAGCAATTCATACATTTTTCAAAAAATTATATTAAATTATATGTAATATTACTGGTTTGCCTTTTGCCTGTCACTCTGGTTCATTTGCATTTCCATCCACTGCTGTTTCGAAATTAACACCTGTCTGGGTTTACTACCCTCAAACCTACCAACTATATTTCGTGCTTCCATTTGGTCTATTATTCTTGCGGCTCTTGAATAACCTACTTTGAACTTTCGCTGAACTAGTGAAACCGATGCCTGTCCAGCTTCAACAACCATCTCTATAGCCTGATTCAAAAGTTCATCGTTATCTCCCGGGTTATCGTCTTTTCCCGTAGCCTGGTCATTTATTTTTTCAATTATATCTTCATCATATGAGGTGTAACCCTGTGTTTTAATAAATTCTACTACTCTTTCAACTTCTGTATCAGATACAAATGATCCCTTTACTCTCAAAGGCTTTGGCTCTCCAACAGGATAAAACAACATGTCTCCCTTTCCAAGAAGTTTTTCTGCCCCGCTCATGTCAAGTATTGTCCTTGAGTCCACCTGTGAAGATACGGCAAAAGAAATTCTTGAAGGAATATTGGCCTTTATAACACCGGTAATTACGTCTACAGACGGCCTTTGAGTTGCAATTACCAAGTGCATTCCGGCAGCTCTTGCCATCTGCGCCAGACGGCATATTGCATCCTCAACATCATTAGGAGCAACCATCATAAGGTCCGCAAGTTCGTCTACTATAATTACAACATGAGGCAATATGCCCTGCTCGTTATTTGCCTTTAACATTGCATTGTATCCCTTTAAATCCCTTACTCCCTTGTCAGCAAACAACTTGTACCTGTTTACCATTTCCTGCACGGCCCAGTTAAGGGCTCCGGCAGCCTTCTTTGGGTCTGTAACTACTGGTATCAGCAAATGAGGAATACCGTTATATATTCCAAGCTCAACTACTTTTGGGTCAACCATCAGAAGCTTAACTTCTTCCGGTGATGCCTTAAATAAAATACTCATTATCAAGCTATTGATACATACACTTTTTCCTGAACCCGTAGCCCCTGCAACTAGCAAATGAGGCATTTTACCTATATCTGCAACAACTGTTTCCCCTGAAATGTCTTTTCCCACGGAAAAAGCAAGTTTTGAGGAATGATTTGAAAACTCTCTTGATTCAATTATATCCTTTAAAAGCACTGCTGACATTTCCTTGTTTGGAACTTCTATTCCCACAGCGGCTTTCCCAGGAATCGGAGCCTCAATTCTTACACCTGCCGCGGCAAGGTTAAGGGCTATATCATCAGACAAATTTACAATTTTGCTAACTTTTACTCCGGGACTTGGCTGTATTTCATATCTGGTTACAGCAGGCCCACGGCTAATATTAATAACACGTGCATCAACTCCAAAGCTCTTTAAAGTATCCTCTAACTTCTTGGCACCTTCAAGTGCAACATTTTTTAATGCCTTAACATTAAGATCGTCCTTACTGGAATCCAGTAAATCCGTTGAAGGATAATTATAAATCATAGGTTTCTGTATCTCTGTCTGAGGTATAACCAGCTCCTCCTGATTACTTTCATCGTCTGCAACTATTTCTGTTTCCGAAGGCTGACTTATTTGACTCTCTGTATTTTCATCAGGGATATGCTGATTCTCCAAATCATCAAAAGAATCGGTTTCAGGACACAATCCTGCATCCTTTATGTCAGATATAACAAGCTCATCTGCAACATCGTTAAACCCTGTAAGGCTGACAGTGAATTCTTCCGTCTCTTCCCCAACAGCTTCAACCTCAACCTCTGTTTCTTGATTTTCAAGCTCTTGTTCTTGCTTGTTAGCTGATTTTCCTCTGTTCTCACGTTCTATTCTAAAGTTAATTATTTTTTGTTTTTTCTTAGGTTTTTCTTCATTATTTTCAGTAACTTCCGTGTCATTTTCAGGCTCTTCCTGAGCTTCCATTCTCTCTTGCTTCTTTATCTTTCTGTTTTCATTAGCTGATTTCATTTTATTAGAGAAGTATAGCGAAACATTTTTAAGAAAAGCCGCCATTGATACATTAGTAAGCAAGATTATATCAATAATTGATATTGTTGTAAGAATTATGACAGTTCCTAAAACCTGAAATGTCATTAAAAACGGCAGACTCAAAAGTCCTCCGAGTATACCTCCCCCGGACAATACTTTACCGTCTCCATAAAATTTTGAAATACTGTAAAATAAACCTCTGCCTGAATATTCATCGTAATCAAATACCGATACTTGAATAAATGCAGATAGCAATACCAAAAGTATACCAAAATATATTAAGCGGCGTCTGAAATTGTGACTATCCATTTTAAAAATCATAGCAACACCGTATACTATGAGAACAATGGGAACCACATATGCCGCTATCCCCAGAAAACCAAGCATAACATTCGTTATGCCTTTTCCGAAAACACCCATGGATTTTGTAAATATAAAACTGAAAAAAGCCAGTATTCCGAAAGCAAATAAAATAAGGCCTAAAATTTCATTTTTATATTTTGAAAAACCGCTTTCAACTCGTTTATATTTTTTCTTCTTCTTTACTTTTTTGACCTGCAAAAAATAACACCCCACAGTTATTGTTAAATGATTGATTGTACTTGAAAATATGATTGTAATTATATCATATTTTCTATTATTATTCCATTAACACACAAAACCCTTGGAAACAAGTCTATTAGCCTTGTTTCTAAGGGCTTTAAAGTTTTACCTTTTGTCTTACTTATTCATCATCATCGGTATTAAATAATTGTTTTAACAGTTCAAGCTGGGACAGTAAAAGCGTTTCCGACTTTGTTTTAAAAAGGTGGAGTCTTTTCTTCATTTCTTCATATTCAAAACGAATCTTGATAACTTCCTGATTAGCATCATTTATTATCCTTTGTGCCTTTAATTCCGCCTCTTTGATAATATTTTCTGCCTTTTCATAGGAATTTTTCTTAATTTCCTCACCGGTCTGCTGTGCTACTATCAGAGTATTTTGAAGGGATTCCTCAATATTTTTATAGTGTTGAATACCTTCATTTAACACTGAAATCCTATCTTTAAGCTCTATATTTTCTTTTATGTAAAGCTCATAATCCTGTATTACACTGTCCAATACTTCGTTAACCTGATCTTCATTATATCCCATAAAATTTTTCTTAAATTTTATATTATCAAGATCATTCGGCGTATAATTCATAAACGGTCATCCTTTCTTGAGACATCATATTATTCGAAACGTTTTATAACAATGCTTATTCTGTCCTTTCTGGTGTTTCCCAAAACCTTTTCCAGAACAATTCTTCCCATTCCCCGTATTGATATTACGTCTCCCTCATTCAACATTTTGGAAGGGCTTTGAACCAATTCCCAGTTTACGTTAACTCTTTGTGCTTTAAAATATTCCATTACCTTGGTTCTGGACAAACCAAATCCGCTGGATGCAACGGAATCGGCACGAAGAGAAGCTACAGTGGTATTTATGCTCCGCTCCTTCTTTTGGGGTGGCGTAAATTGATATATATCACACAATTCACATTGCACTTTTACATTACCAATTTTGTCCAAATTGTATAATATATATTCCGCAATTTTATCTATTACAAAAACATCAGCGAATGTTTCATTTACAAGTATATCTCCCATTTTTTCTCTCTTGATTCCTAATCCAAGTAATGATCCAAGATAATCCCTATGGGAAAGCTTATTTTCAATAACAGGTGTTATTCTCAATAAGCTTATAGGATTGTTATAAGGAATATCTTCCTCAATAAAATCACTGCTTATTACAGTTATAGCACGTTCTGCTCCTTCGTAACCGCCTGTTAATTTATAGAAAACATCTTTAACCTTATCCAAAACCTTTTTAGTAATAGAAGCTTCATAAGGAGAAAGAAAATCCGAATATGCAAAAGAGGAATAACGGCACTGTTCAACCTTGTCCAACATACGTGAAACAAGCACCCTATCCTCTACTTTTGAAACCATCTTTAATAATTCGTTTTTATCCATAAATTCCTAATATACAAACATTCTAAATATACTGAAAACCACATTTCTAATAACTTCAATAAGCAGAAATGCAACAATTGGAGAAAAATCCATCATAGATAGCATGGAATTATTAAATATACTTGATCTGCTAAGCATATTACGTATAGGTGAAAGTACCGGTTCGGTAATAGCATGAAGCAAATCTATTAATTTGTTATTCCTTGATATCGGAAACCATGAGAGAACTGCTCTGGCTACCAAAACCATCTCAAAGGCAAACAATACACCATTTATAGCTCTATAAACTGAATACATTTAAATTACTCCTCCAATGTAAGAGACAAAACTATTTAGCCCATGGAAAAACGGTTTTGTTTCTTAGTTCATCCTTTAAATCGCCACTAACATCTACATTATTTGGAGCTATAACAAAAATATCACAGGAAACTTTTTGAATACTTCCGTCAAGTGCATATACTGAACCGCTTAGAAAATCTATTATTCTCTGAGCATCCTGTTTTTCAATACCTTCAAGATTTATAACTACAGGTTTTTTGCTCTTTAAGTGATCGCAAATATCTTGTGCATCATCAAAAGTATTCGGC
>JAEYNY010000135.1 GCA_023412275.1 Bacillota bacterium | reverse complement strand
ATCACTTGAGATATTAAAGTTAATTGTGTCTCCATTAAAGGTCTGAACCCTTGCCCTTTTGTAATCAAGAGGCATTGCAAGTTCAGGTATCTTGCCCGAGAAGGTACTTAGCCAGTACTCCTCTTGTCTGCTTATATTTTCTGATTTTATGAGCTTATTTTCCCATTCACAGAAGTCTTTGTACTGAAGGCGCATTTCAGGTAATTTCTGTCTGGTATACAGAGTGAAAAATTCCTTCATCAAAATTCTCATAGAACTGCCATCAAAAACTATATGATGAATGTCATGTATCAATATATGCTTTGTTTTTGACAAGGAGATAAGACCAACCCTTATAAGAGGTGCCCTCTTCAAGTCAAAAGGACGTATAAACCCGTCAATAATATCCTTTACCTGTGATTCCTGTGCGTCAATGTACTCTATCGTAAAATCAACATCTTTATGAATTACTTGCACGGGCTCATCATCAACCACCTTAAATGAGGTTCTGAAGGCTTCATGTCTTTGTATTAATACTTTGAAGACTTCTTCAAGATGATTTCTATCCAGTTCGCCCTCAATAGTGTTTACACCGGGAATATTGTAGTTTGTGGTTTCCCCGTCCACCTGACTCATTATATACATTCTTCTCTGACCTGAGGATACATGATAGTATTCCTTTTCCTCTGTGATTGGAATCAGTGGCTTTTTGTCATATTTTAATTCCTTGGAAGGCAGACTGTCACGGGATTGAGTTGTCTCAATGAACCTTGCAAACTCATAAACCGAAGGATTATCAAAAAAATCACTTATATTTATGTCATAATTCGTGAGATTCTTTATGCCACTTACTATATTTATGGCAAGTATCGAGTCTCCTCCCATATTATAAAAATCATCATATATATTAATTTCATCTAACCCCAGGGCTTCAGTCCATATTTTACCTACTATATTTTCAAGCTCAGTATATGTTTCTCCCTCTTTTCCTTTTAAAACAAAAGAGTGACTTCGCTCCTTTACTTCAGTATTTCTTCCGGATACTTTTTTCTTTAATTCCTGCTCAATTTTTAGTTTCAAACTCCGGGACATTCTTATAATATTCTGCTCAGAAGATAGAATTGGATCACTGTAATCCAATTCACCGATTATGACTCTTTCTATATCACTCGGTAAAACTTTTCCAAAGGCTTCTATTCCATCCTGAGTACTTATGGCTTTGAAAACATTGTCACTGTTTACTCCATAGTCTGCGGCCATTCCGGTTTCCTTCCATGCAGGCCAGTTTATTGTCAAGGTTCTTTTTCCAAGTCTGTTTCTATAGTGAGTGTATGCATCCAAATATGCATTTGCCGCTGCATAATCGCTTTGTCCCTCACCACCTAATAAACTCTTTATTGATGAAAAGAGAACGAAGAATTCCAATTCATCACTTTCTGTTGCAAGGTCAAGGTTATATGTACCAATTATCTTTGAAGCCAGTACATTTGTAATTTGATCTTCATTTTTTGTTATAATCAAACCGGCTCCCGGCACTCCGGCACCATGGATTATTCCGTTGATTTTTGTGTATTGCGTCCTCAGCTGATTAATAACTGCAGAAACTTCCTCGTAGTTAGTAACATCTATCCGGCAATATACAATATTTGATCCGGTACTTTCTAACTCTAATAATGATTTTATCTTTTTACTAAGCTTTTCATTTTTATCATCTTTGATAAACTCATCCCATTTATCCCGCTCAGGAAGCTCAGTTCTGGAAAGCAATGCAAGGTTAATGTTTTCCTTTGAGGCAAAATATTTGGCAATTTCAAGTCCGATGCCACCAATTCCCCCTGTAATGATGTAAACACCATTTTTATTTAAAACAAGGTTATTTTCTGGTATTTCTGATTCTGATACGGTTTCGAATATTTCAACGTATCTCTTTCCGTTACGATACGATACTAAAAAGTTCGTATTCTCTGCGCTGATTTCTGAAACTAAATCTTCTGCAGTCATACTATCATCAATATCAATACATCTAACTTTTAAATTCGTATATTCCTGCCCTACAACCTTTCCATATCCAAAAAGTGCAGTATTTTGGGGGATTATTGCCTCTTCCTTTCCTGTAACCTTATTGGCATATCCCGAAATAAGTACAACATCAAGGGCCCCCTTCAGCTTGCTGTTTAATAAGGCTCTGGTAAGGAAAAACATAGTATATATGGATTGGGATGGATTCTCGGCTGTTTGATTTATTTTTTCACCGCAATCACTGGTTAGTTTTGATAAATACAAAATCTGAGTTATTCCATACCCCATAGTATCTCTTAGTAATTTTGCAAAGTCGTCTTCCCCTATACCAACAGTATACCTGTACTCGCCAACTCTGCGATAACATGTCCCTACATCCACTTCTATGACACTATTCTGTCTTTGTTTTAATTCAGATATTATACTTTCTGAATTTACACCATCATCTTTTATAACTAATATAGTCTTACCGTCTTCTTCAATATCTTTACGGGAGATTTTCTCCTCTTCCCACTGCAGCCTAAAGAATAAGCCGTCTTTAGATTTGTTTTTTCCTATCGTATGACTAATATCCTTTACCTTTTTCATTGTAAAATCATGAATTTTTACAACAATTTCTCCTGCTGGATTAATAATGGATAAGTTGTGTTTTATAATTTCTTTACTTCCATCCCTTTCAGGAAGTTGGTTAATATACACATAACTATTTGCGGGTATAGGTTTGAATATCTCTATCTTTTTATATGTAAAAGGTAAATAGAAATACTCACTGTTTACTCCTAATGCAGTAGCATTATCCAAAATTGCGGGATGCAGTATATATTTATCTACTTCGTCAACAAGAAGCTGTAAAGGTTCAATATATACAAGAACTTCGTCATCTCCGCTTCTGATACTTTTCATACATTGCCATCTTGAACCAAATTGCATCTTTTGGTTATAGTCAAACTGGAAGGCTTCTTCACTGCCAAGTCTTGAAAATAATTCTTTCATGTTGATGTTTTCCGGACTTTCAAGCTTGCTCAATGATAGTTTTCCTGTAACGTGGAGATTCCAACTACCTCCATTATCCGTCTCATTACCTTCTTCACAGCTTGCTACTGAAAAAAACACTTCTCCATCTTGTTCTCTTATACAAGTATGCGCACTTATTGTTTCATCTTCTCTTACTATCAAAGGAGTATAAAATTGAACATCCTCAATGCAGGCAACATCTTTTTTGTAGCAGTATTTTGCTGCTTGTGCGGCAATTTCAAGGTAAGTTGTTCCCGGAACTGCACTGATACCGCCAATTGAATGTTCACTTAAGACCCAATGTCTGTCTATATTAAAATCTGTTGCAAATATAACTTCATTAATTGTTTTAACTAAACATCTGTCAAGGAGGGGATGATCAATCTCCTTGTAATATTCTTTAGTATTAACAGCTTCATTTTTATTGTCAATTTGTAGCCAACATCTTTTTTGTGTAAAGGGATAGCCGGGGATATTGACTTTAGTGTTATCTTCGTCTTTATATAAATCCTTCCAATCAAATTCGGCACCTTGAATATATAGAGTACATATGTCAAATAATAAATTACTATCCCTTTTTCCTGTGGAAACAAATTCATTTATTTTCGCCAATGCTCTTTTTAGTGTATCTGCTTCAATAGTTTCCCTCGTTTTGCTATCTCTGTTATTGGGATAATTATTTTTCGATTCTCCATAGAAAATGCCCTCTGCATTGTTCTCATCCAATTTTATGGATTCAAGCTTGCCAATAATGTCTTGTACGCTTTCTTCCGGTTCAAGAAAAACAGCAACTCTATACTTGTAGTGACCTCTTCCTGTGTTTGAGGTATAACATATGTTTCTGAAATCTTCATTTTTTGCCATTCTGAAAAATTCTATATATGTATCTATTAGACTTCTAAGGGATTCTTTTGATTTTGCAGAAACAGTAAGCACATTCAGAAAGCCTGTCACATCATTGACTTTAGTCGAAGGAGCTTCCTCCAAGACAATGTGACAATTTGTACCGCTTAATCCAAAAGAGCTGACTCCGCATCTTCTTGGGGAGCCTTCGGTGTCCCAATCCATTAGTTTATCTGTAATATAAACCGGAGATTCTATCAGATTCAATGCCTTGTTAGGACTATTAAAGTAAGCCAAGGGGGGGAGTTTTCTGTTTTTTAAAGCCAGCACCGCTTTTACAAAACTTGCAACCCCGGCAGCAGTGTCAAGATGTCCCAAATTTGTCTTTGCAGAGCTTACGGCGCAAAAACTGTTTCTATCTGTATAGCTTCTGAATGCACTGGTAATTCCATCTATTTCTATTGGATCACCGATTTTAGTACCAGTCCCATGGGCTTCTATGTAAGCTATTGTTTCAGGTTCAACCTTTGCATCCTTCCAGGCCATTTTTATAACTTCAGCCTGGGCTTTTGGGTTGGGGGCGGTGATTCCGTTGGAACTGCCGTCCTGATTTATGGCAGAACCTTTTATAACAGCATAAATCGGATCACCGTCCTTCAAGGCCTTTGATAAAGGTTTCAATACTATGGAAGCTACACCTTCACCTTCTCCGGTGCCGTCAGAACTATTATCAAATGACTTGGTTCTCGCATCAGAAGACTCAATTCCAAGTTTATTTTCATACTCAAAAGGGGCCAGTATTATTTTTACAGCCCCGGCTATTGCCATATCACATTCACCCGACCTTATCCCCTGACATGCATAATGTATGGCTACCAGGGATGATGAACATGCGGTGTTTACTACGATACTTGGCCCTTTTAAGTCCAATATGTAAGATATGCGACTTGCAATGACGGATGTAAGGTTTCCGGCTTCAGCAATAGAAAATGATTCAGGCTGGGTGTCCAATATTAATCTTTTATATTCTGAATCGCCACGGAATCCAACATATACTCCTGTCTTCGTTCCCTTGAGTCTATCTCCTCCGTATCCCGCATCTTCAACTGCGTTCCAGGCTGTTTGTAGGAATAATCTCTGGTTGGGGTCCATTAACCCAGCCTCTCGCGGTGAAATTCTGAAAAAATCACAGTCAAATTTATCTATTTGGTTCAGGTATGCCATTTTTCTGTATTTAATGTTAGAAGAGTCTATTCTTTGGTATGTCAAAAAATCATCTATATCTTTGCGTCTATTTTCGGGAAATGAACATACACAGTTGATTTTATTACTTATAACATCCCAGTATTCATTTATATCTTTTGCCTGAGGAAAGTTAACCACCATTCCTATAACAGCTATTGGCTCTTCTGATTTTGTGTTTTTCTGTCTTAAAACCTTAATCATTTCATATGCTTGTTCTTCACTAATGCTTCCCGATAGTACATTCTGTACTATTAACTTTTGTATCCTTTCCATAAATCTTATTCCTCTCTAAACAGTGATTTGACTGCCTCATCAAGATTAATCGAACCATCTTTCAGCTGGCTGAAAATATTACTTACTTCCTTTTCGAAACTGATTTCAGTCTTTTTCTTCTCATAATTTGTTGAACTATTCTGGTTACTATGAATATAGGATGCCAATTTCGAAATAGTAGGATATGAGAACAAATCTGTTACAGTTGTAATTCCGGGGTATATTTTGTCCAATTTAGAATGAACCTTTAAAATTTTTAAAGATGTTCCACCACTCTCAAAGAAATTGTGATTTATACCGATACCTTTTCTTCCTAGTTCGTCCTCCCAAATAGCTATCAACTCTTCTTCTATTGAATTGGTAGGAGCTGAATATTCTTCCGTTACAGGTATAGCGTCATTGGGTTCAGGTAATATCTTTCTATCTATCTTGCCGGTTACAGTAACCGGTAATTTCTCAAGTTTTATATAGTAGGAAGGAATCATGTACTCAGGTAATTTTCTTTTTAATAATTCCCTTATCTCCCTGCCATCTATATTTACACCTTCCTGTGTTATAAAATAAGCTGCCAGATAGCTGTCGCCATCAGATTTTTTATATGCGTTGACAATACTCTTTTCTATGCCGTCAAATGTATCTATTATGGCTTCTATTTCATTCAATTCAACCCGTAGTCCTCTTATTTTTACCTGATTATCATTTCTCCCTATGTATTCCAAACTACCATCGGGCAAGATGCGTCCCAGGTCTCCGCTTTTATATACTCTACCATCTCCGGCGAGTGGATTTGCAACGAATACCGAATCTGTCAATTCCGGCATATTCCAATATCTTAATGCAAGACATTCGCTTTTATATACAATTTCGCCAACTTCATATACTCCCGCTTCCTCATTATGCTCATTTATTATCAACACTTCCACTTCATTAACCGGATAGCCTGCCGATACTGTTTCTCTTGGGATAACGGTTTCTTTATCAATAAATTTAAATGTTGCAACAAGTACTTCTGAAGCACCAAGGAAGTTAACAAATCTACAGCTGTCAGGAAAGTACTTTCTGTATAGTTCAACGTCACTTTTATTAACAGCCTCTCCTCCCAATATTATCAGTCGCACTTTATTCAGCATTTTCTCTTCACTTAGCTCTTCAGTAAAATATCTATAGACCATTGGTACTGAGTGGAATATAGTAATTTCCTCATTTTTTATGAGATGTGCAAGATCCCTCATATTTCCTTTGGATTTCAAATCAAATATGCAGAGAGTCCCTCCACTCAGTAATGTACTGAAAATATCTATTATTCCCACTGCATGACTATATGAAGTGAGTAAAACAAGTTTATCGTCACTATTAATATGTAATTTGTTTATGTAAGTACCCATGAATCTCAGGATGTTACTATGGTTTTGTACTACTCCTTTTGGCTTGCCTGTTGAACCTGAGGTATATAAAATATAGGCTTCCTGTAGGTGTGAGATATTTATATCAAGATTTTCATCTGGTATATTTGTATCAATAAATTCAATATTTATTATCTGAACTGTATTTTCCCCTAAATCTACCAAGCTTCTGGCAAGTTTCTCAGTATTGTTGTTGCACAATAGGACACCAGCATCTGAATCTTTCAACATATATACCAGTCTTTCCTCAGGATTGGAGGATTCAAGGGGAACAAAAATCTTCCCTGTTTTCAATACACTCAGTATCGCGGTAATCATATCAACTCCATGCTGGAATAACAGTGCAACAGGCTTGCTTTCAGTGTCCTTATATCCGTCAATGCAGCGTGCTATTCGGTTTGATTCAGAGTTTAATTTCTCATAGCTCATTTCACAATTTCCGTTTTTTATGGCTGTTTTATGTTTGAATTTGCATACCTGTTTCTCAAAACATTCCACAATGGATTGTTGCAGTTCTTCTTCCGGAAATTCTTCAAAAGGAGTATCTAAAGTAACATTATCTTCAGTCTGTGTTAAGCTACTTTTGCAAAATATTCTATAATCAGATATAGATTTTTCTGTATCAACTACTATCTCTTCTAGTAATTTTAAATATTCACCCATGAGGTATTCAATTGTAGAATGCTTGAACAGGCTTGTCCGGTAGGTGCAGGTAAATCTTATATCCCCTTCCTGTTCCCCGAAATACATAGTGATATCAAAGGTTGTTGTATTATCATCACATTGACATGGTAAAAACTTTACATTGTCTATATTGACGGAAGAATAGTTTCTGGAAGAGCTGTAGTTCTGCGAGTTAAATATGGTATCAAATAAAGGGTTCCTTCCAAAATTTCTATTAATATTTAATTTACCCAGAAGCATATCAAACTGATAGTCTTGATTGTCAATAGCTCTGAACATGGTTTTGCTTACTTCAATTGCATATTCTCTGAATGTTTTGGCTCTTTCAGGATTACTCCTTATAGCCAAAGTATTTATGAACATCCCAACTATATTTTCCACATCTTCATGGTTTCGTCCTGAAACAGGTATTCCGACCGCAATGTCCTCACTGCCTGATGCTCTTGCTAAAATAATTTTGTATGCAGCTAGCAACAAACAAAATAAAGTCATATTTTCTTGATTAGCGATTTGTTTTAACCTGTTTCCCAATTCCATCCCAGTTGTAAAACTGATTTGTCTGCCTGAGTAGTCAAGTGTATCAGCTCTTGAATAGTCAGTTGGAAGGTCGGGAATATTAATTTCCCCTTCAAACATATTAAGCCAGTATCTCTCCTGACTGTAAAGCAACTCAGAGTTTAATATATTGTTTGCGTACCACTCTGAAAAGTCTTTATATTGTATTTTCAGCTCAGGCAGTATCTCATTATTGTATAGTTTAATCAAGTCATTTGATATAATATCTTTTGATGTCCCATCAGATATTATGTGGTGCATGTCCATTATTAAAATATGCCTGTCCTGAGCCTGTTCAACCAACCCCACTCTGAATAAAGGAGCTTTGGTTAAATCATATGGCTGTTTAAAATCATTAAGTAACTCTTCTGTTTCTTTTTCTGATTTCATGAATTGAATTGCAAAATCAACATCATTATTTATACATTGAACAGGCTCGCCGTCTATGTTTTTGAATGAGGTTCTAAGTCCTTCGTGTCTATTAATTAAAGCTTTGAATGCTCCTTCCAAGCGTTCCAAATCAATATTACCTTGGATGTATAAAGCACTAGACAAATTATAGCTTAAATTGGAGTTATCAAACTGGCTGATAAAATACATCCTTTTCTGCGCTTCTGATAAAGGATAGTACTCTTTTACCTCAGCCTTTTGTATAGGTTGGGATAAATTATTTTGTGCCTCTTTAATCCTATAATACTTAATTATTTCTTCTTTACGGCTTTTAATAAGCTCTGCAAGTTCTTTATCCATAACTCCTTTTGGAGCTTTGCAACGTAAGGATTCGCCTTCTACCCATAATCTTATATCTTTATTTTCAAGTTCAGTTATTATATCATTTATACTCTTATCGAAACTGCTATTACTATATCCGTATATAAGCTCACCCATGATTTCCCTCCTGTAGAAGATGGTTAAAATTCGTATTCTTCATATTTATCATCAATTTGCATATTATCTTTATCCATTATTTTAGCCAGTTCCGTAATTGTGGGGTTCTGTATAAGAGATTGCAGAGTGATATCTTTGTTAAGTATTTTCTTTATATGGAGCTTTAAGTGTATTGCAATTAATGAATCTCCGCCCAATTCAAAAAAACTACTGTAAATACTTATTTCCTTGAGCCCTAAAACATAGGCCCAAGCTTTAGCCATCTTAATTTCAGTGTCACTGTAAATACCATCATCCCTACCAAGTATCTTTGCATTTTGATACTCATTGGAATTGGTATCGTCATAATCATATCCACTCTCGGCGTTAATTATTTTTGCGTTAATTTCATTTGCTAAATTAATGCTTTCTCCCTGCTTTCCGTCTTTTGAATCAAGGGCATTTACTACAATTATTCTGTTAACTTGGTTATGAATTGCTTTATGAAATATATCTATAGCCTGCTCTGTCTGTAGGGCTTTGGAATCATTGTCTACATCAAGTCCGTAATCTACCGCCATTCCTACCTCTTTCCAAGCAGGCCAGTTTATCGTAACTGCACTTTTTCCATTTTTATTTTTGTATGCTTGAAAAGAGTCCAGATAAGAATTTGCGGCAACATAATCTCCCTGTCCCGGACCTCCTAAAATTGAAGCTAATGAAGAAAACATTACAAAGAAATCTAAATTCTCATTTTGGGTAAAGTATCCCAAGTTCCATGTTCCATGGACTTTAGGTAACAATACTTCCGTAAATGTCTTTTCATCCTTGTTTAGAATAAAACCATCACCTGCAACTCCGGCACTATGCACAATACCATTAATCTGGTTATAGGATGCTTTAATTTTCTTCATTAAAACTTCCATCTTCTCAAAATCAGAAATATCTATACTATAATAATCCACTTTACTTCCTGATTTTTCAATTTCTGTAATACTCCTGATTTTATAGCACAACTTTGCATCGCTATTTTCTGTAAGTATAGTTTCCCATTCACCACGTTCAGGGAGTTTTGAACGATTTAGCAAGATCAATTTAACCTTCTCATGGGAAGCGAAATATTTGCATATCTCTAAACCTATTCCTCCCAAACCGCCGCTTACTAAATAAACTCCTCCTTCACGGACATTAATACCTCTACTTTTTACACTGTCAAATTTAACACTAATATATTCCTCTATGTACCTTTTTCCATTTCTGTAAGTAGTTAAATACTCCTTAAAATCACCGGATATTTCATTTACAACTTTATTTATGCTTGTATTCTCATCAATGTCCAGAAATCTGCACTTAATATTGCTATATTCCTGTCCGATTACTTTTCCCAACCCAAGTAAAGTAGCATTTTCCGGTATTATAATTTCTTGATCTTCAACTACATCGTTTGCATACTCAGAAAGTAAAACTATTTCTACATCAAGTTCTATTTTACAGTTTAATATAGCTTTTACAATATAAAACAGGCTTTTTACACCCTGCTCTTGTGAATCCGCAAGCTGAGATATATTTTCTATTTTTCTGCTGCTGTACATTGTAAGGGTGTGAATAATCTGTATTGATTTCTTATCTTCCATCAAATCATTTAGAAGGTTTGTGTAACTATTTTCATTATTTTCTACCAAATATTCATACTCAGCTTTCTTAATAGAACAGTCACCTATTGAGGCTTCAAACACTGATGCACCGTTCTGTCTCAATTCGCCGGCAATAGTTGAACCAAAGTTTTCATTGCCCTTTAGAACTAAAACTACATCAAACTTGTTATCTTTCTTATCACTTATGAGCTTTTTTTCAACCCATTTTGTTGTATAGAAAGAATTCAAGGCTACATCTGTGCTACGATTATTTTTGTTTTTCACTTCCAGCCAACATCTGTTCTTAAGAAATGGATAAGTAGGTATTCGTACTCTTCTGCTGCTCCCACTTTTGTATAGCCTTTCCCATTCCACATTGGCTCCCTGTATATATTTTTCACATATATAATACATAAGTTCTATATTTTTTTGAGAATCATTTATAAACTTATCTATACTTTTATTTGCCATATCACTAAGTTCGCTTCTTTGATTCTCACTAATTTCATTTTGATGTTTTGACTTATCTAACAGGGATGCAATCTGATATTCCCCATAAAAAACTCCTTGACTTTTATTAGTGTCAATTCTATATAAATTAATTAAATCTAACTTCTCTTTTATACTTTCTCCATTAGCAACTACTAAGGCCAATCTATATTTTGAATGTTCTCTCCCCGTATTTGCAGTATAGCAAACATTATTTAAGTCTTTGTCAGAATTCTTTCTGAAGAAATCTTTATAAAGCTGAACCAGTTGTTTGAGTGATTCCTTTGATTTTGCAGAGATTGTAAGTACGTTTACCTGCTCTGACATTTTTGAGAAATTTTCTTTAATTTTAGGTGCCTCTTCTAAAACCATGTGACAATTTGTTCCGCTGATTCCAAAAGAACTGACTCCACATCTTATTTTTGCATCCTCGGAAGACACCTTGACTATCCTGTCATTAATGTAAACAGGTGAGTTTGCAAAATCTATATTATGATTAGGTCTATAAAAATTAAGCAACGGAGGAATTTCCTTTTTATTTAGAATTAGTACTGCTTTTATCAGTCCTGCTATACCCGCTGCATCATCTAAATGGCCCAAATTTGCTTTTACCGAACCCACTGCACAAAACTGCTTTTTTTGTGTATAATTGCTGAAGGCTTTGGTTATGCCTTCTATTTCGATGGGATCTCCTAACTTTGTTCCTGTACCATGAGCCTCTATGTAGGAAATTGTATTTGGATCTATTTTCCCGTCCTTCCATGCTCTAACTATAACATCTTCCTGCGCTGCCGGATTTGGTGCAGAAATTCCGTTAGATGTCCCATCCTGATTTATTGCAGTTCCTTTTATTATTGCATATATATGATCTCCATCCTCAACCGCTTTACTTAGTGGCTTTAGCAATACAGCTGCAACACCCTCACCCGAGCCCGGACCATCCGAACTATCGTCAAATGTTCTGGTTATCCCTTGGGGAGAACTTATTCCGATGTTTACTCCATCCTTAGGTTCCTCCGGAAGATATCTGATCTTTATTGCACCGGAAAGTGCCATTTCGCATTCTTCATTCCGTATTGCCTGACATGCCAGATGTGTTGCTACCAGTGATGATGAGCAAGTTGTATCAATTAACATGCTTGGCCCTCTGAGATTTAGTATGTAAGAAATTCTGCTTGCTACGATAGCCTTTATATTTCCCGGGATAGAAAGATAACGCTGAGATGGATCAACTGCTTCAATAAATTGCTTGTATTCATAGTCAAACTCTACACTATATCCTAAGTACACCCCGGTTCTGGTACCTATTAGTCTTTTCCCTCCGTAGCCAGAATCCTCAATTGCCTTCCAGGCAGTTTCAAGAAACATTCTTTGCTTGGGGTCCATTAGTTGAGCTTCCTTAGGGGATATACGAAAAAAATCATAATCAAATTTATCTATCTCTTTAAAGTGGGCATACTTTGAGTATTGTATTTCGTCAGGTGATTTCCCTTGACTCATCAAGTAATCATCAGTATCCTGCTTTCTTTGCCCTGAAAATTCGCTTCTACAGTTAACACCATTTCGTAAAACCTCCCAAAACTCATCTACATTTGACGCTTTAGGAAATTCACAAGCTATCCCTATTATAGCTATATCTCTGTTTGAAATGGCTTTTATTAAATCATCTTGTTCGTTAAAGACAGTTTTTGTTTTGTCCAGATCTAAAAGTTTTTTAACCATTATATCCCCCATTATCAGATAATTATTTATCGGTAGTGATATTACTGGAAATCAGCATCCCTGAAAAGATGTCCCAGACCGGTTTCGTCAAATATTTGCTTAAATCTTTCTTCTTGTTCATTAATATCAGTCTTTTTTGTAATAAACACTGTTTTTAACATCCTTAGTGCTTCCGTCAATTGTTCTAGGGAAGGTTCTATATTGTTACCTTCCAGTTCCGCCAGTAATTCCTGTACTTTCTTGTATGGCTCAACAACACCTACTGCATATTCATCGTTATCCCAATTTTTGTTTTTAGTACATACTGCTATTGCAAGACACCTGACTATAAGTTTTAATCTTGAGTCTTTATTATCACAATTTTGAGGTTTAAGCTTTTCTGTCAAAGAGGAAACATCTTCATTGTTGTCATAGGCATAAGCCAATATGTCCGGTGTATTCCTTTTTGCCAGATTCTTTAATACTGTTTTAGGCCCCATTTCAACAAGAACCTCAACTCCGCATCTTTGTAGGAACTCCATAGATTCCTGCCACCTTACGGGACTAATTATTTGCGATTTCAGGTTCTCAGGTATGCTCTCCTTTGAAATATAAGGTCTTGCGGATACGTTTGATATAACAGGATACTTTGGTTCACCGAATTTGTACTTTTTTAATTCTTCCTTCAGCTCTTCTGCCGCAGGGTTCATTAACGGGCTGTGGAAAGGTGCACTTACTTTTAACGGTATTATTCTTGCACCTTTTGCCTTGAGGTTCTCTCCAGTGAGGTTCACTGCATCCATATGACCTGAGATAACAATCTGTTCAGGCGAATTATAGTTTGCTATAACTACTACTCTTAAATTACCATAGTTTAGTCGGCACTCTTCTTCAACCTCTCTTTTGCTTATGCCCGTAACTGCTGCCATAGCACCTATACCAACAGGTACTGCCTTTTGCATAAACCTGCCCCGTTGTCTTACAATTTTAACAGCATCCGAGAATTCAATCGCCCCTGCGCATGTCAAAGCTGATAGTTCTCCAAGGCTATGTCCGGCACAATAATCAGGCTCTATACACAATTCTTGCTTGTAAACCCGGAATTGAGCTACGCTTAATGTTAATATAGCAGGCTGTGTGTTTTCGGTTTTTGCCAGTTCTTCTGCGTCTCCTTCAAAACATAACTTTTGAAGGTCAAATCCTAAAGTATCATTTGCCTCTTCAAAAGTTTCTCTTGCTATAGAGTGGACATCACAAAGGCTTTTCCCCATACCAGTATATTGGGATCCCTGTCCCGGAAATAAAAAAGCAATTTTGCTCATTATGTATTCTCCTTCTAATTGATATTTTCTGATAGTGCTTCAATTACCTTGATATACGTTTTTATCATTTCCATCACCTTTTCCTGTCTCAATCTGTGATGATTATAAATACATATAAAATCTATTTCCTCATCTGAATTGTTCACTTTTAAGATGACATCGTATATGTCCGAAATGTTCTCTAATTTATAGTCTGTAAAAGAAAAAAGTGATGCTATTGAATAATTGTCCCTGTTCAGTTCAAATATATCTCCATCAACCAAGTTGTATGTGTATGAAGCTTCATCTGTACATTTTTCATAAACTGTCAGCAGAAGTTGTTCTATACTTGAAATCTCTGACATATCAATGTCCAATCCACGAACACCGTCCACGACCTTTGCATCCCCAAGAATATTAGCAGAGATTTCGCCTTCTTCTGATATCTCATGTAAAAGATACATATATGCGGTTAAAAGTATGTATTGTACTTCAATATTTTTTAAACTGGTCAAGCGTGTTAATTCTTCTTTTAAAGTTCCGGGAATCTTGAATACAAAAGTTGAATGTTCTACCGGGCTATCATCTGTTCTAAAATAATCTTCCGGAAATTTAACGGTCTTTATATGGACTTTCTTTTTATCGGCTGTTTTCTTCAATATTAACTCAGTTAATTTTGAAATGGTAGGGTACGTAAACAAATCAGCCACACTTACTTTTGACGGATAAACACTGTTTATCATTGAATGAACTTGAATAAGAAGCATGGAATTACCTCCTATTTCAAAAAAGTTATCTTCAACACCAATCCTTTCAGTTCCAAGAACTTCATGCCATATATTGACCAACCTGTCTTCTGTCTCATTCTTTGGAGCAACATATTCTGTTTGTGTAAGGATATCTCCGCTAGGTTCGGGTAATGCCTTCCTGTCAAGTTTCCCATTCTGAGATAGGGGAATTTTATCTAATTGCACGATGTAAGAAGGAATCATATACTCAGGTAACTTTTTAGCCAAAAAGTCCTTCAACTCCTGAGTATTTATGTCTTTTTCTCCGACTACATAGGCACACAGG
This sequence comes from Bacillota bacterium, assembly GCA_023412275.1. Classification (GTDB taxonomy): domain Bacteria; phylum Bacillota; class Clostridia; order Acetivibrionales; family DSM-1351; genus Ruminiclostridium. Next base: position 72,070 of record JAEYNY010000135.1, on the reverse strand, counting down.
TATCTGTTAGCATTTTTCCCTTCCCATGGAATAACTACTGCCTGATTTATAAGGCTATGGTTCAGAAGTTGGTTTTCAATTTCCTCCAGTTCAATCCTATAACCTCTTAGCTTTACTTGATTGTCTCCCCTACCTAAATACTCTATTTCTCCATTTTCAAGTATTCTGGCCATGTCACCTGTATAGTAGATTCTGTCATCAGCTCTTTGATTAAACTTATTTCGGGAGAACTTTCTTTCTGTCTCGACTATATCCGTGTAACCTCTTCCTGTATTTTTTCCACCGATGGCAAGTTCTCCGGGTACGCCTACAGGCAATAACTGTTTAAATTGATTTACAACAAAAACTTCAATATTGGGAAGAGGTTTACCTATAGTTACCACATCATCAAAAGTTAAGTCCTTTGAGGTAGCCCACACAGTCGCTTCTGTCGGTCCGTACATATTATAGACTTTATTTTTATATTTTTGCTTTAAGCTAACCAGAAGATTTCCCGGTAAAGCTTCTCCTCCCACTGCCAAAAGTTTTACCCTGTCCCAGATGAGAGAACTGCCCTCAAAATCCAGTAACATTTTTAATCTTGAAGGTGTCAAATGCAGTAAGTCTACATTATTTTTAATGATTATTGAGATTAATACACCAGGGTCCTGCTGTTCCTCGTTTGTGGCTATAACAATGGAAGCTCCATGTGCCAGTGGTAGTAGCAATTCTGATACTGATAAATCAAAAGAGACGGATGCAAGGGCCAAAAATCTGTTCTCAAAAGAAAATTCTACTCTTTCTTTCATAGCCTGGACAAAGTTTATTAAATTGCCATGCTCAATATATACACCTTTTGGATTACCTGTGGAACCTGATGTGAATATCAGATATGCCAGATTATTTCTTTCGATACCCGTATCTATGTATATTTGCTCTCCGGTAAAGTACTTATTATCAAAAATATTAACTATCTCTAGATCTGCCTCAGAAAAATCAAACCTTTCAGAAACCTTGTCCTCTGTAATTAACAGTCTGGCTTTGCTTTGGCTTATTATACGGGATATCCTGTCCTGAGGATACCTTGTGTCTATAGGCACATATGCCCCTCCTGCTTTTAACACTGCTAAAATGGCTATCATCATTTCAACGGAGCGATCCACAAGAATACAGCAGGTCTCTTCTTTTTTCAGACCCCTTGATAGCAAATAGCATGCTAAAGAATTAGCCTTTCTATTTAACTCCCCATATGTAATTTCTTGATTTTTACATATTATAGCAATCTTCTCCGGATATTTTTCAACCTGTTCATTGAATATTTCGGTAAATGCCCTGTAAGGAGGAAAACTTACGGAAGTTTGATTAATTTCAGAAAGCATCTTGTACTTTTCCTGCTCCGGGACTATTTCAAAATCTTTTAATTTTAACTCAGGGTTTTGCAAAGCCTGGTTTAAAACATATATATAAATATCAATAAACCTCTGAATAGTAGTTTCTTTAAAAAGCATGGTACAATATTCAAATTCCATTTTAAGACTGTTATTATCTTCAGTCCCTTGTAACTTCAAATCAACCTGAGCCTTTTTATGAATGAAATTATACGCTCTGATATCAAATTCGGGATTTTCGGCATCTCCTCTTTTCATATTATGAAGAATAAACATAATATCAAATATTGGATTTCTGCTGCTGTCCCTCTTTACTGAAAGCAGGTCTACAAGATCATCAAATTGATAATCTTGATTTTGAAATGCCTCAAAGGTCTCCTTTTTAACCAAACCAAGAAATTCCCTGAAAGACATATCATTATTGATTCTGTTTCTCAAAGCCAGGATATTTACAAAGTTACCTATAATATTTTGTAAATCAGCATGGTTTCTTCCGGCTGTTGCTGTACCTACAATAATATCATCCTGATTAGTAATTTTGTAAATAAACACCTCATAAATAGATAGCAGTACTACAAATAATGTTGCATTTTCACTTAGTGCAAGATTTTTAAGCCCATCTGTAGCATGAGAGTCAATTTCAAAGCTTAAGCTGGCTCCTTCAAAGCTCTGCTTGCCCGGTCTTATAAAATCATAGGGAAGGTTTACTGCAGGAATCTCTCCTTCAAATTTTCCCTGCCAGTACTCTTCCTGATTTTTTATTCGATTTTTATATTCAACGCTCTGCTGCCATTCAACATAATCCTTATAAGTAACCTTTAACGGTTCCAAAACCTTATCTGAATATATTTCAGAAAATTCATTAATAAAAATCTCTGTAGAAACACCGTCAGAAACTATGTGATGCATGTCTATGCAAAAAATATACTTTTTAGCTTCTATTTTTATAAGGCATGCCCTTATCAAAGGTGCACAATCCAATCGAAATGGCTGTACAAAATTGGTTACGATTTCATTTGACCCTTCTTCTCTTTCCTCATAATATTCCATGGAGAAACTAAAGTTATCGTGTACCTTCTGCATGGGGCTTTGTCCTATGACTTCAAATGAAGTCCTGAGCACTTCATGCCTTTCTATCATCTTTATTAAGGTATCCTCAAGTTTATCCCGGTGTACTTCTCCTTCTATTTCAACAACTATTGGCATATTGTGAGCAGTACTGTCCGGCTCAATACTTTGCAGCAGATAAAACCTCTTCTGTGCGGAAGAAAGAGGGTAATACTCTTTTTCTTGTGCCGGTAAAATTTTTATATAATCCTCTTGCTTTGAGTCCATAATATATGTTGCAGTATCTCTTATGGAAGATTTCTGGATAAAATCTAGCAATTGTATATCCTGGTTGAATTCCTTCTTCAACCTCTCTATTAAAATAACAGCACTTAGTGAATGACCCCCAAGTTCAAAAAAGCTATCCACTACGCCAATCTCAGATTTGTCCCTGCCAAGTACCTCTGCCCATAAATCTACAAGTTTCCTTTCCATGGAGTTCTCAGGCAAAACCAATTCTCTTCGGTCATTATGGTTTATTTTCAGTAGAGCTTTTCTGTCAATTTTTCCATGCTGCGTAAGAGGAATTTCTTCTATTTGAGTAATTTGTTCCGGAACCATATAATAAGGCAGGAAACCTGACAAAAACTCCTTTAGTTTATTTGTGTATATCCTTATGTCGGAAGTAATAAAAGCAGTTAATATTTTTTCTTTATTACTGTCTTCCTTAACAACGGCTACTACATCATTTATTCCTTGGAAATTCCTTATTTGTGCTTCAATTTCGCCTAATTCAATTCTGTAACCCCGTATTTTTATCTGATGGTCAATTCGTCCCAGAAATCTTATATTTCCATCGTCTTCACAAACAGCGATGTCCCCTGTACGGTATATCCTCTTTCCCTCTATGTACGAACTGTTTACAAAACGCTCTTGTGTTAAGGAAGGATTATTCATATATCCTCTGGCAAGTCCAATTCCTGCCAGACACAGTTCTCCGGGTATTGCAACAGGATTAAGTTTTCCTTCATGGTTTAATATCAGGCAAGTAACATTGTCGATAGGTTTACCTATTAATATTTTCTGGCATCCTTCCTTCAGCTCAAAGAAAGTGCTGCAAACACTGTTTTCAGTGGGGCCGTACTCATTAATTAACCTTACATTTCCAAAAGCCTTGAAATGCTCACTGACCAGATCTGTTGAAAAGCTTTCACCTGCTACGGTTACTACTCTTAACGATGTCAGATAATCCTTTAGCTGACTTAAAAAAAGCTTATAATAGCTTGGGGTTATAAGAAAATGTGTAACCGGGTTATTTAATAGTACTCTTTTCAAATGCTCAATATTCAGTTTATGCTCCTCTTCAATAAGAATAATGGATGATCCTGATGATAAAGGAGTAAATAAATCTTCTATAGAGCTGTCAAATGAAAATGAAGGTATTTGGAGTATCACATCCTGCTGATCAAAGCTGTAACAATTTCTTCTCCATGTTATTGTATTTACGATTGATTGGTGTTCTATAAGAACACCCTTGGGGTTACCGGTAGAGCCTGAGGTATATATTATATAGGCTAAATCACCGGGTTTTACCTGGTTTTTGTTTTCTGAACTAAGTTCAGGAATCTGTTCATAATCAGATAATTCTATAACAGTACCTTCGAAATCAATTCCTGTTTTTTGCTGGGTTGTGACTAAAAGAACTTGAATATTACTGTCTTTTATAATGTACTCCAACCTGTCTTTTGGAAGGTTAGGATTCAGAACAAGAAAACATGCTCCTGCTTGTAGAACCGCGAGCATACTTATGACGGTTTCAATTGTTCTATCACCTATTATACCTATTATGTGGCCAGTACCGTACCCCTCTGAGTTCAGTACCTCAGCCATATGGTTAGATTTACTATATAATGACTTGTAAGTAATGCTTCTTTCTTTATCACCGGAGAAGCTGACAAACTTCAGTGCAGTTTTATCAGGAGTTTTTTTAACCTGCTCTTTCACCATGTCAATAAGGGTAAGTTCTATTTTGTCTTGTCTCACATTTCCGCTGAGACATTCCAGAATGTTATTTTTTTCAGTGTCATTGACCAACTCAATATCTTTTATGTACATATTGAGATTATCTAACATCTGGCTCAATATATTACCAAAAGAATTAAAGATAGCATAAATTGTTCTGTCCGTGTAAATGATTGAATTGTAAACAATAGAAACCGACAGTTTTTCTATTTCCTTTTTAACTGTAACTGCAATGTCATTATGTATACTGTTTCTTTTTATGTCATTCAAAAGCTCCAAGTCATGTATATCTTCCATCATAAACAAATATCTGGTTATACAATCGGTTTTTTCATGATCAATTTCATTTATGATTCTGTCTACAGGATAATATTGATACTTATATGCTTCCGTAACTGTTTGTTTTATGGATAATAGTAAATCCTTTACTGATAAGCCGCCTTCAACAAAATCGCGTATGATAACATATTTATTGAATCTACAATCAGCTTTTTTATAAACAGGAACTGAAATAGAGATATCATTTATACCTGAAGTTTTATAAAATAAGATTTTAAAACATTCCAGAAGTATAACAAACATTGATAAATCATTGCCTTTTGATATCTGGAGTAATTTTTCATATATTTTGCCACTTAAATCAAAACTACTGGTGCAGCTCTCATAACGTGCAGACCTTGGAGCTTCTGCGATTATTTCTGTTTCCACAGATAATGCTTCCAGTTTCTTCAACCAGTATTCTTTTGCATTTTCAAATTCAGTTGTTTCTAAAATCCTATTATCATTCACAGTATTTTACCTCACATAAAATCAAATTCTATATCAACATCATTGTTACCGCCGGATTCCTTCACATTGACACTGTTTACACACCTGTTGAATTGGTCATATTCGTTATAAAATTTATCGTATAGTTCTTTCATGGCAATTGTCTTGTCCATGTCTACAGCTTTCTTTATGTATGCCTCGCAATAATTGCACTCCTGGCAATCATTTTTGCAGAACTCTTCTTTCTCGTAAAATGGTTTTATAAAGCCATCAAGTTTCTTATTATCCAAATAAGCATTGAAATTGTTTAGTGTTGAAAACATATTTAGCAAGTCCATTAAATTACCGTCATAATCCTCTTTGAAATAATATGAAACTGTTTTAACAGGATCTCCACCCTTCATAAAGGTATGTCTTCCCTGTATTTTAAATCTGTTTATCCCTATGTCGGTATACAAATTGAGGTCCTCAGGTCTAATCCATGAAAGCTTGAGAAGGTTGCTTATATCCTCATATCTCTGCCGAATACACCTGTGTTCGTAATAGTTTATGCTAGTATTGCTTACATTCCCAAAGGGATTTTCAGATACCATATTATAATGGAACATACGGTATACACAGTTTATTGCACATATCTGGTTTGCTATAACCTCAACATTCTCCCCAAAGGACTTGCTGATCCTTTCCAGTACGTGAAACTTCCTGTTAATTGATTCATCCGGAACGATTCTGTTTACGCCCAGTCTTTTATAATACATAGCCTTATTTACATTTGTAATCTGACAAAGGCAGGACGCTTTAATTTCAAAATCCAATTTCATGGATTTTATTATTTCAATCAAAGGAGGAAGTGCAATGGTTAATTTTCTTACACCTGTCTCATATAAATTCCATAGAAATGTTTTCAGTTCACGTATCCCATCCTCACTGAATTCCATGTTGTGCATGTGTGTAGCATTCAAAGTATAATTAAAGTCAATATTGTGCTGTCTTGAATACTTTATATAGTTATATAAATCCACAAAATCCGTTTCGAGCATTTGTTCCACCAGTCTTCCCGAACCAACGATTTTGCCTTTTGTTAAACTTCCATACGTCTCGGCTACCTTAGCATGGTCATACTGTTGATTAAGTTTATGATAACCGTCTATCGTTTCGTTTTTAAAATCTGCTGGCATACTAAAATACTTAATCATAAAATTAAATCCCCCTCCTTTTCTTATCAGAACAAGAATAATTCCTATATCTTGCCCAATAGCTCACTTAATTTTTTAATTATCAAAATCAAAATCAATATCAATGGCAAATGGTACTTCAAAGTCACTTTCAATGGATTTTATATCTTCGTAGTCTTTATCATCTTTAAAGTCCTGTATATCTGTTAATTTAATAGTTCTATCAGCTAAAATCCGGTTAAGAATTTCAATAAAATATGTCTTCCACTTTTCCACAGTCTCACTTTTGAACAAACTGATATTATAAATAATAGCAACTTTAATGGTTTCACCCGTATCAGTTATGGAAAAAGTCATATCAAAATTTGAATTTATGCTTCTTTCAAATGGTTTTATCTTCAGACCATCCACACTTACCCTTGGGACTTCAAAATCCTGCAACTGGAACATTACATTAAAAATAGGATTTCGGCTTAAATCCCTTTTTGAACATACCCTTTTGACTAGCTCATTAAAAGGATACTCCTGATTACTGAATGCTGTCACAGTATTCAGTTTTATTTCAGAAAATACTTCCTCAAATGATTGGGTACGTTCCAGTTTATTTCTGAGGATGACTGTATTTACAAACATTCCTACCAGATTTTCAACGTCTCCAGTAGTACGCCCTGAAACCGGGGTTCCCAGAATTATATCCGTCTGTCTGGTTATTTTATAAAGAAAAACGTTAAAAATAGTCAGTAATACTGTGTATAATGTGGAATCCAAGTCAACACTAAGCTTTCTCAACAAAGAGACCTCTTCCTTATCCAGTTCAAAATCCACACTGGCTCCTCCATAAGTCTGAACCGGCGGTCTTTCAAAATCAATTGGCAGATCCAGCTGTGGGATAACCCCCTTAAAACGGGATAACCAGTATGCTTCCTGTTTTTTTAATTTATCCTGAAATATTGAACTTTCTTGCCAGACAGCATAGTCCTTATATTGCAGCTTCAATTTCGGCAGTTCTTTTTGCTGGTATATACTCAAAAAATCCCTGATTATAATTCCGATAGATATTGCATCAGTAATTATGTGATGCATGTCTATAACTAAAAGATGTCTTTTATTTTCCAGTTTGACAATTCCCACTCTAATCAGAGGCGGTTTACTAAGGTTAAATGGCCTGATTAACTTTTGTAATGTACTTTCAATGTTTTCAGACCCTTTTTCAATGAATTCAATCTGAAAATCCACCTTTTCCATTATTTTTTGTACCGGTACCCCATCTACACTGACAAAAGCGGTTCTTAAGCTCTCATGCCTTTCAATCAGATTGTCAAAAATACCTTGAATCAAGGCTAAATCTAAATCGCCCTCCAATTCTACAATCTCTGAAATATTGTACATTGTATTGTCTTTATAAAGTAAATCCAGAATATAAAACCCTTTTTGTACAAATGATAAAGGATAATATTCTCTGTTTTCAGCAGGCAATATTATGTTATCTGAACCATCAGGTGACCATTTTTTGATAATCGCCGATTGCATTTCAATTGTGTTATTTGTAAACAGAGTACCCAGCGGTATACTTACATTGAAAGCAGTATTTAAATCAGAAACCAGTTTCATGAGGTTAAGAGAATTACCGCCAAGGTAAAAGAAACTTGTTTCAATATCAAATTGGCTAGTACCAAGGATACCCTCCCATATCTCATATATTTTTTGCTCAACTTCATCTCTGGGTAGCTTTTTTTTGTCTACATCCTTAAAATCATTAGCTATTTCGTTCAAAGCTCTATAGTCGGTTTTTCCGTTTATCAATCTTGGTATACTGTCAATGACTATGTTTTTTGAAGGAATCATATAAGCCGGCAAACTGTGAGTCAGAAATTCATTTAGTGAATTAATCAGTTCTTCTTTCTGTCCCTCATCTTTAACAACAATAAAGGAAACCAAGGAATCAGTATTTGACAGGGTTGTTATTTTTGATACAACTACATCAGATACAAGCTCATGCTTGGATATCTGGTGTTCTATTTCTCCCAGTTCAATTCTGTAACCCATGATTTTTATCTGATGATCCATCCTGCCATAACACTGAATTTCTCCGTTATATAGCCATTTTGAAATGTCTCCGGTTTTATATATTCTCTCATTTGGATTAAAAGGATTTTGTATGAATTTTTCTTCTGTCAATTTATTATTGGAAATATAGCCTCTGGCCAACCCATCTCCGCCAATGTATAATTCACCTTTTACTCCTTTTGGAACCAGCTGTTTTTTGCTGTTTAGTATATAAATTTGTGTGTTTGCAATGGGGTTACCTATATTTACTTGTTTTTGTCCTGTTAATTCTTTAATAGTAGACCAGACTGTAGTTTCAGTAGGTCCATATACGTTATACACCTTTACACCCTTAAAGCCTTCAAGATACCCCAGAAGGTTCTCGGTGAAAGGCTCCCCTCCTATGATTATTTCCTTTAAGGAGGTAAGATAATTTGACCATTTCTTGTCACTCAGGAACAGTTGTGCCCTTGAAGGTGTCATTTGAACCATATCAATATTATTTTTACGGATCAGTTCACAAACCATCCCAATATCTTTTTGACTTTGTTCATCGGCAATTACAACTTTTAAGCCCTTTGTAAGTGCCAATATTGTTTCGAGAACAAAAATATCAAATGAAATTGTTGTAAGGGCTAAAATAGTTTTTCCTGCTGAAAAGTCTATTTTTCTGATCATACCCGTAATAAAATTATTTACTGCTTTATGTTCAAGCATTACTCCTTTAGGCTTTCCGGTAGAGCCTGAGGTATATATGACGTAGGCCAGATCTGAAGGTAAGTTCACTTTTTCCGGATTGTAATTCGGCTCTTTTTCAGATTCATTAATGTTTATTACTTGCCCTTTAAAATCCTGAGAAATAGATTTTTGATTGTCTACAAGCAAGAACTTGCCGTCACAGTCTTCCAGCATGTATGAAATACGTTCTTCCGGAAGTTCCGGATCAATAGGCAGGTATGCCCCCCCTGCTTTTAGGATTCCTACAATGGCTATCATCATATCAAAAGAACGCTTTAACATTATTCCTGCTACCATATTGGGTTTGAATCCTAGTCTTCTTAAATAATGTGCCAATCTATTTGAGCATTCATTTAATTCCCTATACGTAAGTACTTCGTTGTGGAATATCAAAGCAGTAGCCTCAGGTGTTAATCCCACCTGTTTTTCAAACAAATCAATAATGGTAGCTCCTCTGGAATAATCACAATAGGTATCATTAAATTCGCAGAGCAATTGTTGACGTTCTTCTTCCTGCAAAAGATCGATATCCTCAATATTTATTTCAAAATTATCGGAGACCTGTTTTATTATTGTCTCCAAGTGTCTTGCTAACTGTTCTATCAACCATTCCTCATAAACATTAGCATTATAACGAAAATCTATTTCAATTCCATTTGCAGAGTTTACAATTATATTCAAATCGTAGTTTGTCTGCTCAAATGCTTCAACACCCTCAACTATAAAGCCTGTACTGTCGTATCCGGCAGCTTCTGAGGCATTTTGCCCCAGGGGATAGTTTTCATAAATAATAATGTGGTCAAATAGACCTTGTTTTAATTCTGATGCTGCCTGCACTTTTGATAGGGAAATATAGCTGTATTGCTCAGATTCAAGTGCTTCATCCTGCCGGGCCATTACCAATTCACTGAACCTAGTCTGTGCTTGGGTGCTAATGCGTACCGGAATGGTATTAATAAATAATCCAAGCATATTTTCAATATTTTCTATTTCTGCAGGCCGCCCTGATACAACAGCACCAAACACCACATCCTCATTACCAGTGTACTTTTGTAAAAGAATTCCCCAAACGCTCTGAATAACTGTATTCTGTGTTACGTGATACCTTTTACTCATGTCCTCAATCTTTCTGATACACTCTTCATCAAGGTTCATGTTGAACTGCATTTGTTGGTAACTCTGGTCTTCCCTTCTATTCCTTTGGGGTAATAATGCCTGAGTGCTATAACCCTGTAAATACTCGCCCCAATATTGTAATGCTGAATTTTCATCATTCTTCTGAAGCCATTCTATATAATTTCTATAGGAAGTTATCTGAGGAAACTCTAATTTTGTTTTTCCGTAAAAACATGTATACCGTTTCAGAAGCTCGCCAAATAGAATACTAAGGCACCATCCATCCATCAGTATGTGATGAAAACTCCATATTAGCTTGTATTGTCCATCTCCCCAATAAAGTACAGACATTTTTATAAGGCTGTCTCTTGTTACATCAAAACCGGTCTCACGTTCCAGTTTCTTAAATGCTTTATAATATTCATGCTTTCCATGGTCATCCATAGCGGAAATATCCTCATAAAGCACTGATATCATTCTTTCCTTTAATACAACTTGTAGAGGATTGGAAAGTCCCTCATAAACAAACACCGTACGTAAAATATCATATCTCTTAACTATTTCATTAAGGCTTTTTTCCAGTAGATTAATATCAAGTTTTCCGGATATATCAAAGGCACACTGTTGAAAATATGTCTCTGAGTCGCTTGAAACAGCATGAAACAATATTCCTTCCTGCATAGGAGAGAGCTTGTATATGTCCTGAATTATGCGTTCCTTCTCATTATTCCATTTAATATTTGAGTATACGCTCTCAGTGAGTTTATCAAAGCTCTCTAACGGCATGTCCAGTTTAAAATCAGCTGGTGATCCTAGTTCCTGCTTCTGAGTCTTACAATGCAGTATTATTTCTTGGAGGCAGGCTTTGTAGGCTTCCATCAAATTACTGATTGTTTCACTTTTATATTCGTTTTTATCAAAGGAAGCTGTTACTTTCAAAGCTCCGTCTATAGTAATGCAATTAATGTCCAAGGCATACCATGGGGTACCTTCAGGACTTACTTCTTTCCCGCAGGATTGTTGAGCAACTTCAAAATAATCTGATACCAACTCTTTATCAAACTGTCCTAGATAATTAAACATAATCTCGGGTTCAAGGCTTTCAAATGACTGTTCCTCTTCCCCTCTGTTTCTGATGTATTGATACAATCCGAATTCTATACCACCATTGGGTATCTTACGAAGGTTTTCTTTTATCATTCGGAGATAATAAGATAATTTATTTACACTGCCCATATCCAGTAGCACCGGATATAATGACGTAAACCATCCAACTGTACGAGCTATTGGTAAACCCTGGAGCAGTTCCTCACGTCCATGACCCTCAAGTGCAATAAGTGCCTTATCATTTCCACTCCAGGATTTTAATGCCATTCCAAGCCCTGCCAGTAAAATGTCTTCTATTTTAGTATGATATGTATTGTGTATGTTCTTTAACAGATCGTTTGTTTCATCACATGTAAAGGTTATTGAAACTGCTTCCCTGTATTTGTTTCTTCTTGTCTCTGATATTTTATAATCCCTTGGTAATTTAGGAACAGATACATTTAATATATCTCTCCAATATTGAACATTTTTGTATACCGATTCGGAATCCGCATGTTCCTTCAATTCCTTCGCCCACTGTTGAAATGAAGCCGTTTTTGAAGGAAGTACTATCTTGTTTCCCTTCAAGGATTGGTCATATGCAAGCTTAAGGTCCTCAAGGAGTATTCTCCATGATACCCCGTCTACAACAAGGTGATGAATTATTATTGCCAGATATTCTCCTGTCAGTGTGTGAAACAGTCCGACTTTCACCAGAGGGCCTGTACTTAGGTTAATACTACTTTGAAGAAATTCACATTGCTCCTCAATTGTCTTTATATACTCAGAGTCGTTGAGTGTGTATTCATAAAAGTCATACAGATTTGCAGATTCATCATTATTGTACTGAATGATTCTATTCTCCTGCATGTTATATACCATTCTAATTGCATCATGATGCTTTATAATCCCGTTAAGGGCATTCTTTAAAGCCTCAACTGAGAATCCATCTTTGTTTAAAATCATAACAGATTGATTAAAATGGTGGTTTTGTTCTCCACTCTTTTCAAAGAATAATTTCTGTATAGGAGTCAGAGGTAATTCCCCGGCTTCAAACCCTTTACCTGTTTCGTACACAAGGGATTTAACATGTGAGGACAACTCTTTTACAGTAGGATATTTAAAGAGATTCTTTATAGTAAATTGTAATCCGTGCTGATAAAGTCTGGCTAATATTTGCAGCGCTTTAATTGAATCTCCGCCAATTTCAAAGAAATTATCTAAAGTTCCCACGCGATCAATGCCTAAAACATCACCCCAAATTTGGCAAAGCACCATTTGAGTATTATTCTCAGGTGGAACATAAGTCTTTCTCACTAAAACTTTGTTTGGCTTTGGCAAAGCCTTTCTATCCAATTTTCCATTGGCTGTTAAAGGTATTCTTTCTATTGTTACATAATACGATGGAACCATATAGTCAGGCAAAACGCTTCCAAGAGCAGTTCTCAAATGGTTTGGAGAAATCTCCTTGCCGGTAACAATGTACGCACACAAACTTTTACCTGTCTCATCATCAACATCAATTACAACAGAATCAGTTATTCCATCAATCTTCCTTAATGCACTTTCAATTTCCCCCAGTTCAATTCTGAATCCTCTTATCTTAACCTGATTATCTATTCTTCCCAGATACTCTATATTCCCGTCTTCATTCCACTTTGCCAGATCTCCTGTTTTATATAGGCGCTCTCCGCTCAGGAAAGGATTAAAAATAAACGTCTCCTTTGTCAGAAGCTCTTTATTGAGGTATCCTCTTGCCAGACCTACGCCACCGATACATAGCTCGCCCGGAACACCGATAGGTTGAAGGCGACCGTCCTTGTTTGTAATATACAGTCTAATATTATCTATTGGCTTTCCAATCGGAATAGACTGTATACCAGTTGTATCACGGGGACAGTTGAAATAGGATACGTCTATGGTCGCCTCTGTAGGCCCGTAGAGATTTACAAGGCGCACTCCGGTATTATTTCTGAAAATGTAATTAAATCTATTTACCATATCAAGGGTCAGTGCTTCACCACTCGTAATTATATGCTTTAAGCTATTAAGCTTGTAAGCTACTGAACATGTATCCAAATAACTCAAAAATGCATTAAACATTGATGGAACAAAGTGGAGTATAGTCACCTTATTGTTATAAATGGCTTCAACTATAGACTGAGGATTTTTCTCCCCTTCATTTTCCAAAAGACAAACTGCTGCGCCCTGCATACCCCACCAGAGTAATTCCCAAACTGATACATCAAAAGAAAATGTGGTTTTCTGAAGAACAACATCTCCTTGATTTATAGGCGTATTTTTTTGCATCCAAATTAATCTGTTCATTAAAGAAGTATGCTCAATCATTGCGCCCTTGGGATTTCCCGTTGACCCTGAAGTATAGATAACATATGCTAAACTGTTTGGTTGGGTTATGTTAACGGGATTTGTTTTACTTTCCTTTGAATAATCATCATCCAGATAAATGATTTTGCCCTTAATATCCGGTGAAGCAACAGTATTCCTATCGGTCAGTATATATTCAATTCCACTATCCTTAATCATGTAATCTATACGTGCTTCTGGATACTCGGGGTCTATAGGTAAATATGCACCCCCTGCCTTCAATATCGCGTATATTCCCACCATCATTTCAAAGGATCGTCTTACCATAAGGCCAACAATTGTGTCATTTCCTATACCCAGACTTCTCAAGTAGTGTGCCAATTGGTTAGAACGTTCATTTAATTGCCCATATGTCCAAGACTTATTGTTATACATTACTGCAATGTTCTGAGGTATTAGAGTCGCATTTTCCTCGAATACATCAATTACATTTTTATCTTTTATGTAGTCACATGCTGTAGCGTTAAACGTACTTGTTATAATATCTTGTTCTTCTTTCGAGAGTATTTTTATCTCCCTCAGTTCCTTATGGGGAGCTTCACAAATATCCTCTAAAATATTTATAAAGTGCTTGTACAGATTTTTAATTGTATCTTCTTTAAACAACATGGTACTGTATTCGAATTCAAAGGTTATTTCGCCCTTATCTTCAAAAGCAGTCAGCATAATATCAAACTTAGACATGTTGTTCTTGTGACTATATTCAGAAAAACGAAGTTTTCCAGAAGCATTTAATGTATCCAACATGTTACCGGTATTTTGCAGAACCAGCATAGTGTCAAACAGCGGATTTCGGCTAATATCTTTTGGAATATTCAGTTTATCAACCAGTTGCTCGAACTGGTAGCTCTGATTATCAAATGCCTCGAGAGTACTTTGTTTTACCTCTTCAAGAAATTGTACGAAACTTTTACTACCTTTTGGGTGATTTAAAAGAGGTAGTGTGTTAACAAATACCCCGATGATATCCTGTAAATCAACATGTTGTCGCCCTGCTACAGGTGTTCCTACAATTATTTCCTCCTGGCCGGTGTATTGGTTCAATAATACATTGTATGCCGCAAGAAGAACCATAAATAGGGTAACACCGTTTTCTGCCGCCAAATCGTTAAGCTTACCTGTTCGGGACTTGTCCAATACAAAGTATATATGGGCACCTTCGTAGCTTTGAACGGCAGGACGGTTATAATCCGTAGGCATATTTAATACGGGTATTTCACCTGAAAAACGGTTAAGCCAATACTTTTCCTGCACATCATCAACATTTTCTTTATACAGGTTGTTCTGCCATTCTGAAAAATCTCTGTATTGCATTTTTAATGGTTTCAGCTTCTCACCATTGTACAGACTTATAAAGTCATTTATCAGAATGTTCATTGAGATACCGTCAGAGATAATATGATGCATATCATAAATAAAAATATATTTACCGTCAGTAAGCCTGATAAGTGCAACACGTATCAACGGAGCTTTGCTTAAATCAAATGGCTTTATAAAATCGTTAATTATATTATCAACCTGATTCTCATTGCACTCATGGAACTCTATCTTAAAATCAATCTGGTTATGTATAATCTGAACCGGTTCACTTTCCTTCATAACGAAAGAGGTACGAAGTGAGTCATGCCTTTGTATAAGGCAGTTGAATACCTTTTCAAAGTGGATTTCGTCGATGTCGCCTTCTAATACAAAAATCCCTGACATGTTATATGTAGTCAGTGAGGGGTCGTATTGATTAATGAAGTATAGTCTTTTTTGTGCAGAAGATAATGCATAATATTCTTTTTCATCGACTTTGTTTATTGGGATATATGCTTTTTTATCAGAAGCTGTTAAATAAGCTCCCAGTTTCTCTATTGTTGAAAATTTGAAAAAGTCTGTCAACGGCAATTCCACTTCGAACTTTTTATATATATTGTTTATAACCGTAATTGCTTTGAGGGAATCCCCACCTAATTCAAAGAAATCATCAAGTATGCCTACCTCACTGATTCTGAACAAGTCTTTCCAGATATCTGCAAGTTCTTTTTCAATTTGGCTCTGTGGTTCAACATAACTGTTGGATAAGGAGGGTCTGGTGTAATAGGTTTTATGTATATTGCTACTTTTTACTGATTCCTCTGGATCAGTGTAATTGGGTTTAACCCATTGATTCAATCTTTGTTGCAAGTCTCCGGGGGAGCAAACAATCTGCCCCTGACCACCAAAAGCCAAAATTCTTTCAAATGCATCGATTGCTTCATCAGGTGACATTGAAAGTTCAGCAATTGTTGCTCCTATTGTGATTTTTTCATTACTTGCATTATCTTTTTGCCATTCACTCCAGCAAACACTTTTCCAGTTTTTATCGCCAAAGCTGTTTATTTTTTGAACAAAATAATCCATAAAAAGGTTAGCAGCTGAATATGCAACATGACCCAAACCTCCAAGTACCGAAGCAATAGAAGACATTAATACACAAAAGTCCGTTTCTTTGTCTCTGAAAATCCTCTCCAAAACCAATAAACCATACACTTTTGAATTAAACTGAGTTTTACATTCAGCTAAATCTAAATCGTTAATCAAGCTGAAAGAATTTCCGTCCAGTACTCCTGCGCTATGAATTATACCTGTTATGGCTCCCAACTCTTCTTCTGCCCTGTCAACTACATACTTCATTTTCTCCTCATGGGAGACATCAACTGCATCAAATATCAATATGTCTGTTCCATAGTTCTCAAGGGCAAGTATTTTTCTTATTCTGTCGCTTATTTTATCTTCCTGAGGATGATTTTCCAACCACCAGTCCCATTTTTCCCTTTCAGGGAGAACAGTTCGACCCGTTAAGACAACCTTTGCTTTATATTCTTTAACGATATGCTCCGCAAGGGCATATCCCACTCCCCCGAGTCCTCCTGTAATAAGGTATACTCCTTGGGTTTTGAAGGGGATATCGTTTTTTATCTGCTCCTCCAATTTGACTTGTTCATATTTCATAACCCAGCGGAATCCGCTTCTATATGCCACTACCCTGTCAGGTGATTCAGACAGCAATTCTGCCCACAGTTGCTTCAAAAGATTGCTTCTACCCTTTTTGTGTCCTTCAGGTACAACTATGTCAATACATCTGCTTTTTATGTAGGAGTATTCCTGTGGTATTACTATACTTGCCGCTAATGCTGTAGACTTTTCAGGGTATGTTGTTTCCTCACCTGTAACAACATGAACGTTATTTGTTATTACATCAAGTCTTATTTCTTTATGCATTTCCAATTTTGCCAAGGCTTTTGCAATTTTCAGAATACTGTACAAGCCTGCATCTTGGGCGCAGTCAAAACTTGCCATTTGACATTCCTCTGTGCCAATACTGTCTACTCCCCAAAAATGTGCTATTTTCTCAATTGTTATTCCGGCTGCTGTAATTTCATTAAAAAGCCTTTCGTAATCACCACTTTGTGCAGGGTCAATTATGAAGCTGCTTTTATCTACTCTTTCATAGGCTTTTCCCATGGTAACTGTAACAACATTAATTTCTTTTTTTGTAAAGTCATTAATTATTTCATCAGAAACTCCAAGAGTATCCCTAAATATGAGCCACTGTGAACTATTTGACTTACCCTTGTATCCGGGTGTAGAACGAACCCATTGTGGTACATAGAACCATTCTGCAATATTTTCTTTTTTATATAATGAGATTGTTTTTTCGTTTCTGAAAACATCTTTTGGATTACTGTCTATCCAGAATCTCTTACCTTCAAAAGGATATGTGGGTAAATTTACATGCTGCCTTTTCTCTGCTCCATAGAAGTTCTTCCAATTTATTTTTATACCGCATCTCCATAATTGTGCCAGCTTGTTTAGCAGAAAATAAATGTCAGATTTACCGTCATGTTGAACTCGTACCGTATTCAGAATCCTTTCAGGCTCTTTCTCAATAAATCTATTCAGCAGAACACTTAAATCCCTACCTGGGCCTACTTCAATAAATACAGTATCAGAGTCTTCCAGAAGCTTTTCCATACCGTCTGAAAACCTGATTGGCTGAATCAAATGTCTTGCCCAGTACTCCGGATCTGTAACCTGCTCCCCGGTTATCCAAGTTCCAGTCAAGCCTGAAATATAAGGAATAGAGTGTTTATTTAAAGTTATACTTTGAACTTTTCTTTTGAACTCTTCCACAATTGGAGCCAGTTCTGGGGAATGCATTGCATATGATACAGGTACTTTCATACACAAATATCTTTTTTGCTTCATATACTTGTCAAAGGTGTCTATTGATTCTGATGAACCTGATACAATACATGAAAAACCGTTAATTATTGCAATAGAAACCCTTAATGTATCAGAATAATTAAACTCATTTATCAAGGGCATTAATTCTGTTTCAGTTAGTGGTACACTTAACATAGCTCCCGTATTAAGTGATTTCATGAGCTTTCCTCGTGCCACAATTAATTCGAGAGCATCTTCTAAAGAGAATACTCCTGAAATCAGAGCTGCGGTGTATTCGCCAAAACTGTAACCAATCATGGCATCAGGCTTTATACCCCAATGAATTAAAAGCTTGGTAAGGGAATATTCAAATACAAAAATTACAAGCTGAGTTAATTCCGTTTGATTTATTTTCAGTTGTGCTTCCTGTTCATTTTCTTTAACGGGATATAAAACATCCTTTATATCAAAATCAACAAGACCTTTTAAAATTACTCTGCAATTGTCAAATGCCATTCTGAATACAGGTTCTTTCTCATACAATTCCAAGCCCATACTAACGTATTGAGAACCTTGCCCGGCAAACATGAAAATGACAGATTTTTTGTCCTTTTCTGAATAGAAAGTCTTTATATTTCTATTATCTTTAGCTTTTAGAGCATCAATTGCATTATTTATTCCATTGAACACAAGAGTTCTGCGATATTTAAACAGTTTACGGCCGGTATGTAAGGTATAGGCTACATCAGCAGGATTTACATCTGGGTTTTCCTCTAAATAATGTGCCAAATTGTCAGTCATCCTGTCTAGTGCCTGAGGACTTCTGGCGGAAAGTGCCAGCACATTCCACTTTTCCACCTGCTGAGGCTCGTTTAATGCTTCTGGAGCCTCCTCCAGCACGATATGGGCATTTGTTCCACCGATACCGAAAGAACTGACTCCCGCCCTTAACTGTGTATCTTCCTTTTTCCAATCTATCAATTCCTTATTAATATAAAAGGGACTGTTTTCCAAATTTAGTTGTGAATTAGGTGTATTAAAATTAACAACAGGTGGAATAAGCTTATGCTTTAACATTAATGCTGTTTTAATAAAACCCGTAACACCAGCTGCAAAATCAAGATGCCCAACACTGCTTTTGATGGTACCTAAAGCACAGTAGTTTTTCTCCTGTTTTCCAAAAGCCTGCCTCAATGCCTCTATTTCAACCACATCTCCCAGTCTGGTACCGGTTCCATGGGTTTCTATGTAGGATATAGTTGAAGGCTCCACCTCGGCAACCCTGTGGGCTAACCTTATGACCTCTGCCTGGCCTTCTATGCTTGGTGCCGTATACCCAACTTTTCTGTTTCCATCATTATTTATAGCAGAACCCTTTATAACCGCATATATATCGTCGCCGTCATTAAGAGCATCTTCCAGTAGTTTCAGGGCAACAACACCTGCTCCGCTACCCTCCACAAAGCCTGAGCCTGCCTCATCAAAAGCTCTGCAATGTCCATCTGAAGACATAACCATATCCTTTTCGTACATGTAGCCTTTTTTCAGTGGAAGTGATATTGTTACTCCTCCTGCCAGAGCGATATCACATTCACCGCTCAAAAGTGCCTGACATGCCATATGTATTCCTACCAGAGAAGTTGAACAAGCCGTTGATAAATCTATTACCGGGCCTTTCAAGTTTAGTTTATAGGCAATTTGTGTGGCTATGAAATCCTTATTATTCAGTAAAAAAGTTCCGAACCCTTGTGAAACGCTGTCATCCTTTGAAAATGACGAAACAATCTGCCAGTACAAATTGTCAGAGGCTCCCACATACAAGCCTATGGGTTTTTTATAGGTTTCCGGGTTATAGCCTGCGTCTTCAAGAGCTTCCCACACAACTTCATGCAGCATTCGAATTTGTGGGTCCATTACTAAGGCTTCTATATTGCTGTAACCAAAAAAATCGTTATCGAACTTTTCTGCTTCTTCCAGATATCCATGGGCTTTGATATAATTTGGGTTTTCTATTTCGTGAATATCTATTCCCGCTGATAATAATTCTTCTTTGCTGAAAAAAGTTATACATTCTTTTCCGACCTTTAAATTATCCCACAATTCAGATATATTATCGGCCCTCGGAAATCTTCCGCTCATACCTATAACAGCTATTTCATTTCCTGAATATTCAACCTTGTTCATATTCTATCTCCTAAATAATCCTAACAGTCTGAGTTATTCTCAAATTCATCTTTCAGTCTGTTCTTTTTGTCCCTCATTCTTCTTTTGCCTTTTTCAATAGAATTAAATAATTCATTATCCTCTATCGGGTTAGCGATTACCGGCTTTTCATCAGCCAGATAACGAGCTAAACTTTGAACCGTAGTATACTGAAAAAGAACTTCTACCGGTATTTCGATGTTTATCTCTTCTTTAATCTTTATTCCCAATTGGATTAAGCTTAGTGAATTGCCTCCCACATCAAAGAAGTTAGCATCCGTACTAATATTTTTTACACAAAGCATATCTTCCCATATCTGCATAATACGCTTTTCCATTTCACTTTCAGGTGCTATGAAACTGTTTTTGCCCTCTAATTCCTTACCGTAGTTATGAAGGACTTTTTTGTCTGTTTTACCGCTGGAGGTTAGAGGAAATTCATCAACACTATAAAACTTTGCAGGAATCATATAATCCGGTAAGCTTTTAAGTAAAAAGCTCTTGAGCTCCTCACTTTTTATAGGCTCATTATATTTAATATAAGCCGTCAGAATTGCATTTTCATTATTCCTGTTTACCATAACAACAGCTTCATTTATATTTGGATGACTTATAAGTCTGTTTTCTATTTCTCCAAGTTCTATACGGAATCCCCTGATTTTAATCTGATCGTCATTACGACCGATATATTCTATATTTCCGTCCTCCAGCCACCTTCCAATATCTCCTGTTTTATACATTGTAAGACCGCTGTTAAACGGGTTGTTGAGGAAGCATCTTGCCGTAAGCTCAGGACTGTTGATGTATCCTTTTCCTACCTGATTACCTGAAATATATATTTCTCCGTTCACACCAACAGGAACAGGCTTTTTGTCTTCATCTAAAATATAAATTTTAGTGTTTGGAACAGGCTTTCCTATTGGGATTTTTACACTTTCCTTGGATATTTTGCAGTAAGTTACGTCAATTGCCGCTTCTGTAGGCCCGTATAAATTAATCAATTCAGTTTCTTCGTTAAATTTTCTATAGAACAGGTCTTTGTGATTTGGGGTTAACGCCTCTCCGCTGCAAATACACTTACGTAATTTACTTATTACCATGCCTTCAGGAACCACTGAAAGGAAAGCTGAAAGCATAGAAGGAACAAAGTGTGTAACTGTAATTCCTTTATTATTAATAATATTAAGAAGGTAATCCGGCTCTTTTTCTCCGCCCGGTTTTGCCAGATATATTTTTGCACCAAGTACGAAAGGCAGAGTGATCTCCCAAACAGACACATCAAAGGTGTATGTGGTTTTTTGCAAAATAGTATCTAGTTCAGTTATATTACACATATCTGCCATCCATAAAAGT
Organism: Bacillota bacterium; assembly: GCA_023412275.1. Lineage (GTDB taxonomy): Bacteria > Bacillota > Clostridia > Acetivibrionales > DSM-1351 > Ruminiclostridium. The sequence continues at coordinate 50,571 of JAEYNY010000135.1, read as the reverse complement.
CTGTTCAACAGACTTACATGCCGGATTACCACTCCTTTTGGCAATCCGGTAGAGCCCGAAGTATAAATGACATATGCCGCATCTTCCGGCTTTACTTCAATATGTGGATTCTCTTTACTTAATTCATTTAATTCCGGGTTATTAATATTAATAATTTCTCCATCGTAGCCGGAGCCCATTACATTTTCTGTGTTTGTAACAACAATTTTTGCACTGCAATCCTTTAGCATAAATGCTATTCTGTCTTCGGGAGCTTTTGAATCAATAGGCAAATAAGCTCCACCGGCCTTTATAACTCCCCAGATTGCAATCAGCATATCAATACTGCGTTTAATTATTACACCAACCACATCGTTTGCTCTGACGCCTTTTTGTATCAATAGATTTGCTAATTGATTAACCTTTTCATTAAATACTTTATATGACATCTGACAATCATCACATAAAATCGCCGCCCCATCTTCCTTGGAAAGTGCATTTTTCTCAAGGTAAAAGCTAAGTGGTTTGCTGAAGTCATACTCTGTGTATGTATCATTAAACTCTTCAAGGACTTTTTGTCTTTCTTTATCCGAAAGTATGTCTATACTTTTTAAGTGTATGTCCGGCGTTTGCAGTATAGTTTTTATAATTTTCCTGAAGCTGTCACTGAACCGCTTGATTGTATCCGCCTTAAAAAGGTTTGTAGAATATTCTATATTGAATGTTATGTCCCCATTGTCTTTTTCAAAACCTATAAGGCTTAAATCAAATTTTGAGACAGGCTTTTTAAATATGTATGGTTTAAAGACCAATCCCGGAATACTTGTCTCAGCTATTGAATAATTCTGCCATACAAACATTATGTCAAACAGAGGATTCCTGCTCTTATCCCTCGTAATTGCCAATTTGTCAATCAGGTCTTCAAATTGATAATCCTGATTGTTAAAAGTATTTATTATATTTTCCCTGACTTCTTTCAGGAAATCTGTATATTTCTTTTCTTTTTCAGGGAAATTCCTGACAGGAAGAGTATTTACAAACATCCCGACAATATCTTTCAGTTCATCATATTTTCTGCCTGAAACCGCGGTACCTACAACAATATCAGTGCTACTGCTTAATTTGTTCATGAGAATAATGAATGCAGACATAAAAAACATATATAATGTAGCATTCTCGTTTCTGCACAACTCAGCCAATCCATTTATCTCTTGTCCTGAAATTGTAAAACTGTGTACATCGCCTTCATATTTTTTCAAATAAGGCCTTTGAAGATCAACCGGCAGATTTAGTGCAGGCGCTTCTTTTTGAAACGCTTCCAGCCAGTATTTCTCTTGATTCAATAATTCTTCTTTTCCCTGAAGCTGACTTTGCCATTCACAGTAATCCTTGTATTGAATATGCAAATCTTTAACTGCTCTGTCTGCGTATAACTCCATTATTTGATTTATGAGAATACCTTCTGATACACCGTCTGTGATTATATGATGAATGTCTATAATCAAAATATGTTTATCGCTGTTTATTTCTATTAATCCTATTCTAAATAAGGGTGGTTTACTCAAATCAAAAGGTTGTATAAACTCTGATATTATTTTTTCGACATCCTCTTCAAGAGAATTAAAACAACTAATTCCTATTTCTGAATTTTCATATACTTTTTGATATAATTCTCCTTCTCTAAAAACAAAACCGGTTCTCAGTGTTTCATTCTTTATTATTATCTGTTTAAATACTTCCTCTAATTTTTTCTTTTCCAGTGAACCTTCCAGTACGGCGATTATTGGCTCATTGTATGCTGTTGAATTAAGATTCAGTTGATTTAATATATAAATTCTCTTTTGTGCCGAGGACGTTTTATAATAATCTTTTACGGGTGCGGCTTTTATTACCGGCTCATAACCGTGGCCTATATCTTCAATTAATTTTGCCATTGCCTCAATGGTCGGTTTGTGGAAAAACTCCCCTATTGAAATTTGTGTACCGGTTTCTTTTCGGGTTTTGGCAATCATACTAATGGCTTTTAGTGAATCCCCTCCAAGTTCAAAGAAATCATCCCTGATGCCTACTTTATCTATACCGAAGAAATCCTGCCAACTTTGGGCTAGAAATCTTTCCTTTTGATTTCGTGGTTCTACATAATCCGATAGCAAGTCAGGTCGGGATTTTATTATTTTCTGTACACCCTTATCAATGTCCTCAGGTATTGTATCTAAATGAAGCCATCTACTGCTTCTCTTCTGGATACTGCCTGATGAAATTATTATTTGATTGGCACATTGCAACGATACAAGCTTTTCAAAAGAGGCTATCCCTTCTTCAAGGTTCATTGCATAGGCTATTCTATTAATACCAAGGTTTGTAGCACTAGCCTTCTCTTCCTTTTCAAATAGCCAGGTCTCCCAGTTTACACTTATCCAATTGAGTTTTCCCATACTTCTATGCATCTGAGCAAAATAATCCATGTAAATATTTGCTGCTGCGTAAGCCGTATCACCAAGTCCCCCCAATATACTGGAGAGTGATGAAGTTAAAAGGCATAAATCCAGGTTTTTATTTCTAAAAATCTTATCTATTACAATGAGTCCATAGACTTTGCTTCTGAACTGGGTTTCAAAATCCTCTTCTTCCATTTCTTTGGCAGCCTTTGCATTTTTACCTACAACACCTGCTGTATGAATTACACCATTAATCTCACCGATTTTTATCTCAATATCCTTTACTATTTCCAACAGCTTGTCGTAATCTGAAATGTCCTGTGAATAATAAAGTATCTTACCTCCTAAATCTTCAAGTACTTTTAATTTATTTATTTTACCTGTCAATTCGTTACTCTCTAAGATATATTTATCCCATTCATCTCTTTCAGGAATCAGAGTTTTACCTATTATGGCAATCTTCGCATTATATGAGGTAATCAGATATTTTGCCAGATTAAATCCCAGATCACCAAGTCCTCCTGATATGAGGTACACTCCTTTAGATTTCAAATATTTGTTTATACCACTGTATTCCTTTAAATCCAGCTGTTCAAAATATTGTACCCATCGGCGTTTTCCTCGGTATGCTATTACTCTTTCACCTATGGGAGCATTTATCTCATTAACTAATTGCTTTGCAATAAAATCTGTTGCTTTGTTATTTAAGTCTTCATGTTCAACGTCTATACATGCACAGCCAATGTTCAAATATTCCTGAGAAATGACTTTTGCAGTAGAAAGAAGTGTTGCATTTTCTGGTTCTATACACTCCTGTCCGGTGATTTCATGAAGGTTGGAGGTAATTATGTAAATGTTGGTTTTGTTGCTTCGGTTATATTTATCTGCCCCTTTTACAATATTCAGCAAACTGTATAACCCGGTTCTTTGTGCACTTTCAAACCTCTTCTTTAGATCTTCTTCATGTGTTGCATTACTTTCCAAAGACCACATATGTATAATTGTGTCCGGATTTAAATTGTCATTCTTTAATTCCCTGAACAAACAATCATAATTTTCTGAATCAAAACCATTTAATATATAAGAGCAAGGGTCAATTTTCTTAAAACCTTCGCCAAGTGTAATCTCTATCACTTTATAACTCTTCTCATGGAACACTTCTGCAATTTTTGACTCCAGACTATACCTGGAAGTATGAAATAATAAAACCACAGGGTCGTTCTTATTACTCCTGTCATTCTCTATTAGTGGTACACTTTTCCATGAAGGTACATAGAACCAATTGTTCAATGAAGGCTCTTTAAATATATCCGTAGCACCTGCTATTTCACTGTTTGAAACCTGTATCAATTCATTATCAGGCCAATAGGGTTGGCTTTCAAAGGGATATGTGGGCAAAGGTATGCGCCTTCTTTTTTCGTCCCTGTAAAAGTTATTCCAGTTAATATTAATACCCTTAAGCCATAGTCTGCCAATCCTGTTCAAAACAAAGAAAGAGTCAGATATTTCATTATTTTCGGTTTTAATAATATCAGTAACTGTACCTCCTTTAATTTCTTTTTTACCGTTTGTAATAAGAGAATGAACCAGTAAGGCTAAATCACGTCCGGGGCCGATTTCCATGAATACACAGTTTTGCTCTTTTAATATCTCATTGATTCCATCTGAATAATTTACAGTCTCTCTTATTTGTCTTACCCAGTAAGCCGGTTCCAATATCTCATTGTTTTCAACCAATCTGCCTGTAACATTTGAAATTAAAGGGTATACCGGAGTCGAGAAAACAATTCCCTTAAGTCCTTCCATATATTCATCCAGTATACAATCCAACAGGTGTGAATGTGCCCCATGGGTGCTCTTTAACGGCATACAGATTATGCGTCTATCTGCCATTTCTTTGCTAAGGGCTTCAATTTTCTCAGTTTTACCAGAAATGACACAGGAAAGACCATTATCAATAGCCAATGACAGCTCCGAATCCAAAAAAGGCATAAGCTCTTCTTTTGATAAAGGTACACTCAGCATCATGCCTTTACATGTTTTGTTTATGAGTTTACCCCTTAACGTAACGAGCTTTATCGCATCTTCAAGTGAAAATACCTTTGCTATACATGCTGCCGTAATTTCTCCTAAACTATAGCCTATAAGCATATTGGGCTTTATCCCCCAATTTATCAAAAGCCTCGCCAAAGCATACTCAAAAATAAACAGTACCGGTTGTAAAAATTCAGTTTCATCCAGCTTATTCACTGCAGATAGAATATTGTCACCGGGATACAATATTTCTTTCAAATCCATTCCACTTTGCAATTTCAGTATATCGAAGCATTTGTCTATTTGTTGTCTAAAGAAGGAATTATAACTATAAAGCTCTATTCCCATATTAATGTATTGAGCACCCTGACCCGAAAACATGAAAACAATATTAATGCTCCTGTCGTTAGCCTTTGTCACATTTATCTTGCTTTCCCCTGAAACATCTCCTTCAAGAACATTAATTGCATGTTTCAAATTTGAGCAAATAAGCATTTTTCTATATTGAAAGGATTTTCGTCCCACTTTTAGCGTATAGGCAATATCTGAAAGATTTTCATCCGGGTTATTCCTGATAAAGTCCAACAGATTGCGGGTTTGACTTTGAAGTGCAGACTCGGTTTTTGCTGATAATACCAATAATTGGGGCATATTTGACTCGGAACTTTCAAATACCTCTTCTGGAGGTTCTTCAAGAATAATGTGTGAATTGGTACCACCTACTCCAAATGAGCTTACTCCGGCCCTTAACGGGTAAGCACTGCTTTCAAAGCCTTTGAGCTTATTATTTATATAAAATGGGCTGTTCTCCAGATCAGGATTTGGTTCACCGGAGTGTAACGATGGGAACAACATTTTGTGTTTCAATGAGAGTACGGTTTTAATGAGTCCTGCTATTCCCGAAGCACTGTTCAAATGTCCTATATTAGTCTTAACAGAACCGATAGCTATTTTATTTCTATTATCAATATTTTTAAATGCATTTTTCATTGCCTCTATTTCAATCGAATCACCAAGCTTTGTGGCACTTCCGTGACCCTCTATGTATCCTATGCTTTCAGGCTCAACTTCTGCTATCTGTTGGGCAAGTTGTATTACAAGAGACTGTCCTTCTATGCCGGGGGCAGTATAACCAATCTTATCATTGCCATCATTATTTATAGCAGAGCCTTTTATTATGGCGTGTATGGTATCTCCATCCTCAATAGCATTTTCAAGTCTTTTAAGTACTACCAAGCCAATGCCGTCACCAAATACCGCCCCACCAGCTTCTCCTGAAAATGAACGGCAGTGACCATCCGGTGATACTATCATCCCATCCTGATAAAGATAGCCTTTTCTTTTGGGGAAGTACACCGAAACCCCACCGGCTATTGCTATATCACATTCCCCTCCCAGGATTGACTGTGCCGCCAGATGAACGGAAACAAGTGAAGTTGAACATGAGGTAAACACAGTGATTACAGGCCCTTTAAGGTTTAATTTATAAGCAATCCTTGTACTCATTAAGTCCTTATCATGTAAAAGTGTCTTAGAAAAGGCATCTATGGATTTCCCTGAATTAAAATCATTCCATATCCCTTGTTCACCTGCTAATATTGTGTGGGATTCCCAAAGAGGATTTGGTGTACCTCCAACAAAAAGTCCGATGGTGCCATTATACTGTTCAGGGTTATAGCCTGCATTCTCCAAGGAATCCCACGCACATTCGTGCAACAGACGCATTTGAGGATCCATAATTTTTGCTTCTTCAGAGGTATAACCAAAGAATTCAGAGTCAAAGTATTCAGGTTTTCTCATACTCGCTCGTACTTTTACATAGTTGGGGTCATTTATAAGCTCCCGACTTACTTTTAACTCCTCTAATTCTTTATCTGATAGTATCTCAATGGACTCAACACCATTTTTAAGATTTTCGAAAAATTCTTCTGTATTGTCAGCGCCGGGAAAACGTGCTGTCATTCCTATTATGGCTATTTCTAAGCCCGACCTCATTTGATTTTCCTGATCCATTTATGAATCTCCACCCTTATGATATAGTTGTGTTTTCGTCAGATTAATCTTCCTCATCATCAGCCATGTCTTTCTTTTTAAGCTGTTTTCTAAGATTGTATCTCGCCTGTATACTGTTCTTACCTTTTACTACTTGGTTTTCACGTTGTTGATTTACCTCTTGAGTATCATTATCTTCGTTGGAATTTTGCAAATTAGCAGCCAATGTACGAATAGTCGAAAATGTAAATAACTTCAGGATTGGTATATTAGTATTCAGCTGTCTTCTTAAATTATTTGTAATCTGAATCATATCCAGTGATGAAGCACCCAAATCAAAGAAATTATCATCAATACCAATTTCATCATAACCGAAGAAATCTGCAAATACCTTTGCTATTGTCTCTTCCAGTTTGTTTGCAGGCATTACATAAGAGTTTTTGAGATTTGGACGCTGTTTCTTACTGTTACCACTATCATTAAAGCTGTCAGCAGACTTAATGCTGTCAAGCTTTATCCATCTGTCCACTCTTTTGTTAAGGTCACCTGATGAAATTATTACCTGTCCAATACCCGGATTGTCCATTATACGTTCAAAGGCTTCAACACCTTGCTCCGGTTCCATCAGCAGTTCATCCAGAGAAGTACTGAAGCTGAACTGAGTTTTATCTGAGTTAAAACGCCACCCCTCCCAGTTCACTGTCAACCATTCTTTTGAAGCATCTCTGTTAAATTCATTAACAAAAGAATCCATAAATATATTTGCGGCAGAATATGCACAAAAGCCCAATCCTCCAAGTAGTGCTGACGTGGAGGATGTCACTGTGAGAAAATCCAATTCCTTGTCCTTAAACACTTTATGCAATGTAAGAAGACCATGTATTTTAGGAATAAACTGTTCTATGCAATCCTCTTTATTTAACTGTTCCACTGTTCTAAATAGAGAATCTCTCATTGTCGCTGCTGCGTGTATTACACCATCTATATGTCCGAAATATCTTTCTGCCTCATCAACTATTGCCGTCATACTCTCTAGGTCAGCGACATCACAAGTATACGTCAGAATTTTTGCACCCTGTTTCTCAAGATATAATAAATTCTGGATTTTCATCGAAATCTGTTCATCGCCAGAGTGGCTATCCACCCATTGCTCCCATTTATCTCTTCTTGGAAATTCAGATTTTCCGGTTAATATAAGTTTTGCGGAATACTTCTCCGCCAGATACTCTGCCAACTTCAACCCAATGTTTCCCAATCCGCCTGTAATCAGATATACTCCATTATTTTTAAAGCTTGAATTTTCTCTGTTGGCAGCTTGTGACAATTTCACTGGGGAATAACTTTGTGTATATCGTATGCAATTTCTGAATGCTACAACGGTTTCTGTTTTTTCATCGAAAATGTCTGCTAATACTTTTTTTATTAGCTTTCTCTCAGTTACCTCATCTTTTGGAATACAAATATCGATATTTTTGCATTCAATGAAAGGAGCTTCCTGTGGTATTACCTTGCACGGTCCTAATACTGCAGCTTTAGCCGGATTTATCCTCTCAGCACCATTTATATTGTGAAGATTATTAGTAGCTACAATAATCCTGACTTTATCCGTAACGCTTTGTTTTAATAATGCCTTTGAAATATAAACCAAACTAAAAAAGCTTGTGTCCAGTTCCTCATATATTGAATTTAAGTCCAGAGTATTAATTCTTTCATCGTCATCAATACCCCTCAGAAATAAGATATTACTTGGAAGCTTTCCGGTCTTTTCTAGCTCCTTCAGTAGATTATTATAATCCTCCTGATGATTTACATTTATTGTATATTCTGAATCATCTACCTTGTTAAAGTCTGAACCTTTAGTTACTTTAATAACATCCTCTGTTTTCTCTTTGAGAGCTTTCAGCAAATTATTATTAAAGCCAACACTGTTTGTAAATACCAGCCAAGTAGATTTATTATTATCTGTACTATTTAAAATACTTGGAGCTGACTGCTTCCAAAGGGGTACGTAAAACCAATCTGATATATCTGTTTTCTTCGTTATTTCAGCATCCTGCTTTTGAAGTTCCATAGTAAAAGGATTTCCTTCTATCCAGTACTTTTGATGTTCGAATGGATATGTAGGTAGGGAAACCCTCTTTCTTTCCTTCTGATTATAAAACCTGTTCCATTTTAAATTTATGCCATTAAGCCACGCCTGTCCTAACAACCATAACACGTGACTATGAAGTTCAACATCCTTGTTACAGCACATTGCAAGCTTTACAACGCCTTCATCTGGTTTACTAACTAAACCTTCTCCGAAATCTATAAAAACATGTATACCGTCTGTTTCTATTTCGGAACTATTTGATTTAGTGTTTGCCTGTCTATTTCTTGTCCAGAAAGCTAAATTTTTAAAGTCTTCCTTATTAATAAATCTTCCGTATTGTATGTCGAAGCATTGAATAGCAGGCTCCGAAAATTCTATATCCCAAAGTAGTTCTTTAAATTTATCATGAATTGTACCGGAGCACTCAATCCCTTTATCCATGTTATCAATCATACTCAGTTTTAACTGAATCAGCGGGAACAGTCTGTCCTCCGGAGCCGCTTGTGCAAGCAGCAATGAGATTAATCCTCCCTCACCGTCACCTCTTGCAATATCCGGCACTATTCCCCAATATACAAGAAGCTTTGCCAAAGCATACTGCATGGCGAAAACAACGAAAACATTATTTCTATTAAGATACTCTTTATCGTAATTGCGTTGTGCCGGATTCTTAACCATATCTGTGAACCATGAAGGCAAATTCAATCCCAGTCTTTCAATAACCTGATCTATTGCTTCTTTGAATACCGACTCTGATTCATATAATTCAATATACCTGATAATTTTTGTTACATCCGTTGATTTAAAATTAAAGGTGATAAGAGTTTTCTCACCTTCAACATAACCGGAAAGGTCGCAATCGTTTCCAAGGTTTTTAATTGCCTCGCTAATATCTTTACAAACAAATGCTTTTCTATGACTAAAGTGATACCTTCCGGTTTGGAGAGTATATCCAACATCATTTAAATCCAGATTAGGATTCGTCTGTAAATGCTTCCTCATCCTTGAAATCTGATTATCCAAAGCATTTTTTGTTTTTCCGGAGAATAGGAGCAATTCAGGTGTTAATGGACCTTGTTCTTTTTCAACTTCAGGTGCTTCCTCCAAGATTACATGGGCATTGGTTCCTCCAAGACCCAAGGAGCTTACTCCGGCCCTTAATGGATATTCTTCATTTTTCCATTCCGTGGGTTCCGTTACAAGATAAAAGGGACTGTCTATTAAGTTTAATTTGGGATTTGCAGCTGTAATATTTAAAGTTGAAGGTATAGTCTTGTTTTTTAATGCCAGTGCTGTCTTAATCAGCCCTGCAATCCCAGCCGTACAATCCAGATGTCCTATATTTGATTTAACTGACCCAATACCACAGTAATTTTTCATTGGTGTATTGAATGCCTGTTTCAAAGCTTCTATCTCTACACTGTCTCCCAGGGGAGTAGCAGTTCCATGAGCTTCAATATAGCTAATGGATTCAGGCCTAATACCAGTTCTCTTTAAAGCTGCCTGTATTACCTTTTTTTGTCCATCAATACTTGGGGCAGTATATCCCGCTTTATTAATACCGTCATTATTTATTTCAGCCGCTTTGATAACAGCAATAATATTGTCATTGCATTTAACTGCATCATCTAACCTTTTCAACACAACTGCAGCTGCCCCGGTTCCTCCTACAAAGCCTTTTCCGTCTATGTCAAAAGCCCTGCAATGCCCATCGGGTGATTTGACCATACCATCCTGATAAAGATATCCCGTTTTATCAGGCAACGGACTAATAGTAGCCGAACCGGCAATAGAAATATCACATTCTTTTTGTATCAATGACTGACATGCCAGAGCTACCGAAACTAAGGATGTGGAACAAGCTGAATAAGTAGAAACAACAGGGCCTGTCAAATTTAACTTGTATGCTACTCTGGTGCTCATATAGTCTTTATTGAAAAGCTGTTCTGAAGCAAAATCCCCCAGTATTTTTGTTTTTCCAGAGCCAACAACCAGAGATTCCCAAAATAAATTTGGTGATGCACTTCCGAACAAGCCTATTGAACCTTCGTAATTCCAAGGGCAATATCCACTGTCTTCAAGTGCTTCCCAAATGATCTCATGGAAAACCCGAACCTGGGGATCCATGACTTCTGCTTCGCGAGGGGAATATGAGAAGAAATCTGCATCAAAATTCTCAATTCCATTCATAACTCCCTGTGCTTTTACATAATTACCATCCCGAGCAAGTTTGGGACTAACCCCTGCTTTTATTATTTCTTCTTCAGTAAAGAAGCTGATACATTCGGTACTGTTCACCAAACGATTCCAATATTCATAAATATCTGATATGTTTGGCAGTCTTACAGACATTCCTATTATTGCAATATCGTTTGTTTCAGGGGCTTCATCTGTTGTCTGTGTGTTTTCTTGTGTTTGCCCCGTGATTTCCGTGGAAGATAACTTCTTATCAGTATTATCAGCTAGGCTGAGTGCTAAGCCACGTACTGTAGGGAATTGGAAAATTGTTGTAATAGGCAATTCTTTCTTAAAATAAGTGTTTAGCTTATTATTAAGCCTTATCAGATTTAAGGAATTGCCTCCAATATCAAAAAAGTTATCGTTTATCCCTATTTTCTCTATTCCCAGAACTTCTTTCCATATATCGATAATTTCTCTTTGGATTTCCGTTTGTGGCTCAATAAATTTTGTTTCAATATTTGGACGCACATTATTCCATTCAGGCAACAACTTTCTGTCTATTTTTCCGCTCTGTGTCAGAGGCATCTTTTCAAGCCTTATAAAGTACGAAGGAAGCATATAATATGGAAGTTCCCCGGATAAGAAATTGTTTATTTCAGAATCTGTAACTTCCTCACCTGATGTAAAATATGCACACAAATGTACATTGCCTTCTCTATCTGACTTTGGAATTACTACAGCTTCTATAATCTTTTCGTATTTTAATAGTTTATTTTCAATTTCTTCTAACTCAATTCTGAAGCCTCTTATTTTTACCTGAAAGTCATTCCTTCCAAGGCACTCTATGTTACCATCAGGAAGCCAACGGGCCAAATCTCCTGTTTTGTACATCTTCTGAAATGTAGCTGAATACCTGTTGCTACTTTCAGCTTCTGTTATAAACGGATTAGGTACAAATTTTTCTTTGTTAAGTTCATCTCTGTTTAAATATCCTCTAGCCAGGCCAACACCACTTAAACATAGTTCTCCCGGTACACCAACTGGTTGAAGCCGGTTATGCTTATCAACTATATAGCACCGTATATTAGACAAAGGAGTTCCTATTGGCACCATAGATTCATTTTGATGATCTTTTAAAGAATATTTTGTAGCATAAATTGTACACTCCGTAGGCCCATATATATTTTCCAGTCTTATATCGGTACCCAACTCTTTAAATTGCTTCACAAGATCTGGTTTCAGAGCTTCTCCTGCAGCGAAAATATATTTTAAGCTCTTTAGCTTACGGATATTTTCTTTTGTTTGGGCCAAGCTTTCAAGAATATACCTGAACATTGATGGTACAAGATTTAAGTGGGTTACACCAAAAGCTTCTACTGCATCAATAATCTTATATGGATTCTTTTCTTCACCTTTATTTAATATGACCAGTTTGCCCTTACCTATAAACCATCCGAAAAGCTCAGTTACAGATACATCAAAGGTAAATGTTGTTTTAAGTAGATATGTATCTGTTTCCTCAAGGGGATATCTCTTTTCTAAATCCAACAATATGTTAACAACACTCTTATGTTCAACCATAACCCCTTTGGGATAACCGGTAGAACCTGATGTATATATCATGTATACAAGATTGTCTGAATCAGGTTTTCTCTCGGGATTGGAGCTGTTTTCTCCATCCCCGGACTCTTTATCAATAAAAATTAATTGTCCATCAAAATCTATTTTTTTTGAATGTTCAGAAGTACTTATCAGTGCACATATTTTCGAATCATCTATTATAAACTTGTTTCTGTCAATTGGATTATCCGGATCAATAGGGACGTACGCACTACCAGTTTTCAATATTGCCAAAACACCTATTATCATTTCTAATGAAGGATATAACAATATGCCTATCTTAGAATCCGGAGCAGTATTTACTTTTTTATTAATCAGTCTTGCTAATTGATTTACCCTTCTGTTCAGTTCAGAATATGTAATCTTTTTATTTCCATATTCTACCGCAATACAGTCAGGGCTTTCCTCAACACGCTTTTCAAAAATCTCATGAATCAAAAGCTCATCATTATATATGCTATTTGTATCATTGAACAAATGTAAAATGTCTTCTTTCTCACCCTGAGTCAAAATGTTCAAAGAACATAATGTGCAATCGCTTTTTTCTATCAGTTCCCGCAATATCACTTCATAATGCCCGACCAGGTTTTGAATCGTTTTTGTATCATATAATTCACAATTATATAGTAATTTAATATCCATAGCTGTTTGGGACAGATTCACTATTATTGTCAAATCATAATTGGTTTTTTCAAAACTGGAGTACTCTTTAATCCGTAAAGGATTGTCATCGCTCATGAGTGATTGGTCAATGGGGTAATTTTCAATTACAAATATTGATTGAAATAGCTCCTCTTCTCTATGCAGTTCGCTATACTTTTTTATGTCAACTAGTGGTGTAGCTTCATATTCTTTTCTTTCCTGAAGGCTACAACTTACATTTTTAATGTAGCTTAATACGTTTTCCTCTGATGTTGCTTTAATTCTTAAAGGAATTGTATTAATAAACAGTCCTACAGTATTTTCAATATTTTTTATATCAGCCGGTCTGACAGCTGTGGTAGTTCCAAAGGCTATATCCTCGTCGTTACAATAATTAAAAAGTAAGACTCCCCATGCACTGTATAATAACGATGCTGCTGTTATATTATTGATTCTGGCAAAATCATATATTTTTTCTGTAAGCTCTTCCGGAATGGAGAAACAGTGACCCGTTACTTTCATTTCACTTTCAGTTTCATTAATTGCTTTACGGTCTAAAATTGATTTTGAAGAATAATTTCTGAGATATTCACTCCAGAAATCCTGCTGTGTCTTTTTATTATCTGCTCTAAGCCATTTTATGTATTCATGATATTTTTGCTTATTATTTAACCGGATTTCCTTATTATTTACCAAACTTTTATAAGCATTAAAAAAATCTCTTAATACTATACCCGTACTCCAACCGTCATACAGAATATGATGGTGAGTTATAATTATGTTATAGGATTTTTCAGTTAACCTGCATAAAGCAACTCTAAAGGGAACCTCAGTTAAATCAAAAAAATCATTTCTGTCTCCATCAATAATCTTATCAAGCCTTTCTTCCTTATCCCCATACTCGGTCAAATCAAAAAAGCTTATCCGTGTTTCATTTTTTTTAAGAATTATCTGTACAGGGTTTGTAAGATTATTCCATCTAAAAACAGTTCTCAGCATTTCGTTTGCATTTACAACCTCATCCCATGCCCTTTGAAATACTTCAGTGTTTACCTCACCTTCAACCTTTAACCTCAATTGTTCTAAATAATAGCTACTTTTCTCATTAAGCAGATAATGAAATAGGATTCCCTCCTGTACAGGTGACAAAGAAAGAATATTCTCAATATTATTTTTATCAATTGTTTTTGGAAGTCCGTCCATATTATTTTCCCTTCTAAACTATTTTAATAGAAACAATTATCTGTTTAAGGTACAGAATTTAACATTAAATAAAGGATGCCTTAAAGGCATCCCGATTATTTAAATTAATGTTATAAAGCTCTGTTTAGACCTGACTTACAATTGTTTAAACTCCTCATTGTCTCTTACTGAATCAAAAGCTGAATCATTCAGTATATCTTTATTAGGTAGTCCAAGCTCATAGCCTCTTTTTAGTCTGTTAATACACTTATCTGCGTTCCCTGATAAAGCATGTGCCCTGGCTGCCAGAAAATATGCCCAGCACACACTGTCCTTGTTACTGATCCTGGAACATTTAAAATCATCATCATCGGCCTCAACCAATAAAAGTGCTTTTTCTAATAGCTGTGCACCTTTTTCATACTTACCTTCTTTGGTACTTACGTCTCCCTGTACAAATAAATTGTCATAGCTATTGTACCAACCGAATAAAACAGGATACTTCTTATACATTTTGAAGCCTACTTTTTCCGCAAGAGCATATGAAGCCTCATTGGAATCGAAGCAGCTCCATCCTATTCTATTCATACCTTCACTCAGGCAATAATCTACACAGGCGGAAACTACTCTGGTTCCCAGTCCTTTTTCTCTGAAGTCTTCGTCTGTTTCAACACCAATCTCACAGTTTTCGTTGAAAACATGATCAGCCATACACCAGCTTACAATATTCTTATCCTTTATAATGCAAAATCCAAATCCGTTCTTAAGAAAATCCTCTTTACCGGACCAGCTTTCGGTAAAAGCCCATTGCTGAATTTCTTCAGCATTATCAAGATCAGTGTTTTCCATCAATTCACTGTCAACTTTCCTTAGTTTGAAACCCTCCGGCATATCAAGGCTCAAAACTGGATCTCCGGCATAAAAGTTATAATACCTTCTATACGTTTTACCCGGATATATATCTTTTAAT
The DNA here is from genome assembly GCA_023412275.1 of Bacillota bacterium. Taxonomy (GTDB): domain Bacteria; phylum Bacillota; class Clostridia; order Acetivibrionales; family DSM-1351; genus Ruminiclostridium. Next base: position 35,441 of record JAEYNY010000135.1, on the reverse strand, counting down.
GCAATTTCCAACTCCCTTTCCCATTCCGATGAATCATCATAAAAGAAAAAGTAGTCTACTTCTTTACCTTCATTTTTTATTTTAGGAAATATATCATTAATAATCAGTTTTGATAAACTTGAATTAAAGTCCTGATTTTTCTCGTTGCCTCCCATATAAAAATGGTGGACTCCGTCAAACATACATACAGTAAGAGGATTTTCCAAATCATCTACATATACATCCCCTTTAACTTTACCGCTCAGTATTGCTTCAATTCCAAGATTGTATTCCAGTGTTTTGAATAGAGGTCTCACTTTTACATATTTGTCCAATTCTAATTTAAGCATGAAATGCCTCCTTATTTTTAAATCTTTAATATTTTATTTTGAAAAATTTGTTCCAATTTTTTACTTCTTAAATCGATAGGCGTTTTCTTTGCTTCTAATACTGAAATAACCATTTGAACAGCCTTTAATACCTGCTCTTTGTCAGGGTACAGATTTTTTTCTCTCAATTCCAAATACAGTCCTTCAATCTCTTTGTAAGGTATCACAACATCCTTTTGGTATGTACTTGTGTTACTATTACAGTTTTTTGTGCTTATGGCTATTTTAAGGCATCTGGCTATTAGCTCCAATGCCTGCTCTCTGCCAATAACAATGCTGTCTCTTAGTTGCTCTATTTGAGTGAATTCATTAAAAGAAAATGCCTCAATATGTGACGTATTCTTTTTAATCAAAAATTTCAATACATCTTTAGGGCCTATTTCAATAGCTGTTCTTACTCCAGCATCAACAAGATACGAAACTGATTGAGTCCATCTTATAGGTGATTTCAACTGTCTGGACAGATTTTCAACCACACTGTTCTCATCGGTATATGGGAGAGCACTGTAATTTGAAATTACAGAAATTCTAGGAGCATTAAATTTAAACTGTCTGAGCACTGATTTCATCTCTTCGGCTGCCTTATGCATTAAAGGACTATGAAAAGGACCAGACATTTTAAGAGGAAATACAATGGCACCTTTCTTCTCCAACTCTTGTGCAACTTTCAGGATACTTCTATTGTTCCCTGATATTGAGCATTGGGTAGGTGTATCGTATGCAGATATATATACCCTATCGCTGTCCCCTGAATTTTCCATGCAGGTTTCCTCAACGATACTACTATCTAAGTTTATTACCCACATCATGGTTCCATCACAAGTGGAAATTGCTTCTTTGATAATCCGTCCCCGTTGCATTACTATTTCCACTGCATCAGAGAAATTTATTATTCCGCTTGCACATAGAGCTGAATATTCTCCAAGGCTATGCCCTAAACAATAATCCGGCAAAAAACCAAATTCCGTCTCAAAGGTCCTGTATACCGATAAACTGGCAACCAACAATGCAACTTGTGAGACCTCAATCTTATTCAACTCATCTTTCAAATCAGTTGAAAAACAAATTTCCTTTAGATTTATTTTCAGTATCTCACTTGCTTCTTCAAAAGTACTTCTGACAGCTTCTGAATTGTCATAGAAGCTTTTAACCATCATTGTATGTTGTGAACCAACACCCGGAAAAACTAATGCAATCTTTGGCAAAACATTGTCCATTTTAAATCTCCCAATAAGTGTTTACTTATCTTAACATCAATTATGAAGCAACAACGCTTTTCTGTCTATTTTTCCATTTTGTGTTAATGGAAATTTATTCAACATGACATACTGATTGGGAATCATATACTCAGGTAGCTGAGTCTTCAAAAACTGCTTTATTTCTTTTGCAGTTAATTCCTCCCTTTCAGTAAGTATATATGCAGTCAAAACAGGATTGATCTGCTCCTGATTCTTTAGAGCCACAACACATTGTTCAACATATTTATATTCACCAATCTTAGACTCAATTTCTCCCAATTCAATCCGCAATCCTCTAATTTTAACCTGATTGTCTATTCTCCCAAGAAATTCGATATTTCCGTCCGGTAAAAGACGTGCAAGATCTCCTGTCCTATAGATTCTTTCTTCACCATCTATGGTGATACCTGAAAACTTCTCTTCTGTCAATTGGGGTTGGTTCAGGTATCCCCTAGCCACCCCATCACCTGCAATACATAATTCACCGATGCTCCCTACCGGTTGCAAATCAGCTCCATTGATAATATACATCCTTATATTATCAATGGGTTTTCCAATAGGTACTATATCAATATTCATGTCATTACAGTCATAATAAGTTACGTCAACGGTTGCCTCGGTTGGCCCATATAAATTAGTCAGAAAAGCATTGCCGCTTTTACCAATTGTTTCGTAAAACTTTTTAATATGTATGGGCAACAGTGCTTCACCACTGCAAAATACCCTCTTCAAACTGGACAGTTTTTCTACGTATTCAGTATCTTTAAGGTAGTTTAAAAATGAATTAAACATGGAAGGTACGAAATGGACTATTGTAACCTGTCTCTTTTCCACTTCCTCAATTATCCCCTGTGGAAATTTTTCATAACCAGGGCCCAGCAATGCCACCTTGGCACCTGTAATAGCCCACAAGAATAGCTCCCATACAGAAACATCAAATACAAAAGGCGTTTTGTGTAAAATAGTATCATTCTGAGTGAGGGGATATTTATTTTTCATCCAGTTAAGTCTGTTGACCACCGAATAATGCTCTACCATTACCCCCTTCGGGTTCCCTGTAGAACCTGAAGTATATATTACATAAATTAAATCAGATGGCTCTATTGAGCCATTGGTGTATTCAGGTAAAGAATAAATAGACTCTTGCTCTATATCTATAGTTTTAGTGTTTATCCCCTGAAGTTTGTCCAAGAATCTGGTAGTGGTAAGCAAATATTCACTGTTACTATCCGAAATAATATACTCAATTCTTTTTTCAGGAAGCTCCGGTGAAATGGGAAGGTAAGCAGCTCCGCTTTTTATTATTCCAAATATCCCAATAATCATCTCAAAAGAGCGCTCCAACATTATCCCTACTATGTTTCCTGTGCAAACTCCCTTGGTATGTAGTAAATAGGCTACCTGACTTGATTTCTTATCCAGTTCTCCATACGTAAGACTTTTCTCACCGAAAATTACTGCTTTAGCGTCCGGATTCTTTTTCACCTGTTCCTGAAACAGTTTTATAACCGTTTTATCCTTTGGATAAACTGCTTTTGTATCATTAATGCGTTGGTATAAAATCTCGATATCACTTGTGTTACCCATATCTGTCATATGAATAATCTCCTTGAACCTTTACGGGTCCGTACTTTTTTGCTTTATTTTTTTTCTATTTTTCTGTATTTCTTAGTGAAACTGTTACCTAATATCATTTCGTGTATTTGATTACTTCCTTCAATTATTTCCAACACCTTGGAGTCCCTATAGTATCTTGCTGTCGCATGATTTTCATTACAACCGGTGGCACCCATGATTTGAACAGCGTTATCAGCATGTCTGTGTGCAGCTCTTGTTGTAAAATATTTTGCAATCATGACTTTTTCTGCATAGTTAGGGTTATTCAAATCTTTTGCCCTGCAGGAATTAATACACAAATGACTGGCAGCTTCGTAATCCACACCCATTTTGGTTATCATTTCTTTAATGGTACTTTGGTCGATAAGTCTTGCATTAAAAGTCTTTCTCCGTAATACATGATTACAACAGTAATTCAGACACCCGCCTATAATTCCAAGAGCTGTGAAAGACACACTGACCCTCCCGAAATCCAAGGCGTAAGGAGCGATGTGAGAAAATGCAAAACCCGGTTTTGCTATAATATTTTCCTTATCTACCTCACAATCATTAAACTCCAGTACTGCCAAGTAGCTGGCCTTGAAACCAAGCATATTTGTAATCGGTATTACTTCAAATCCCGGTGTATTCTTCTCAACAATACATGCCACAGGTTTTCCGCTTTCATCATCCATCATTCCGAAGACAACAAATATATCCGCTAACCCGCCAAAGGTAATCCATCTCTTCTTTCCGTTTAGTACAATTTTATCACCTTTGGGAGTAAATGTGGTTTTAATCCCTCTGATATCACTTCCGGCTTCAGGCTCTGTTAATGCAAAAGCACCCAGTATTTCACCTTTGCACATCCTATATAGCCACTTGTTTTTTTGTTCCTCAGTTCCCCACTTTAAGAGGGTTTGCATTACCATAGTATGTACATTGAATAGCCCTGCCAATGAAGTACTTGAACGAGCTATTGCTTCTGTAAAAATACCATAAGTAATACTATCCCATCCGTTACCATTGAATTCTTCAGGTATTGTACATCCTAAATATCCTTGTTCTATACATTTATTTACTATGTCCTTTGAAATTCGCTCTTCTCTCTCCCAATCACTTGCATATGGTTGAACATTACTTTCCGCAAAACTACAAAACTCATTATATTTTTCCTTCTGTTCATCTAAAAGTAATTCAATCATACATTGCCTCCATTTCGTTTGTTTTCAACAAACTTAACTATGTTATTCACACATTTAAAATTCTCCATATCTAAATCATCCATTGTTACTTTAACTTCAAAGTTTTTTTCTAAAAAAGTCATCAACTCTATAGCAAATAAAGAACTAACCAGTCCTTCCTCAAATATGTCTAAATTATAGTCAATACTATTTAAGTTAGTATTCATCATTATATATTCACTTACTTTCTCAGCATACACATTACTCTCCATATGTATTACCCTCCCTTCATTTTACTTAAGGTATAGCTGCGACACTGAATCGCTGCTTTTTTTGACCATTACAGTGCTTAATATGTATAAAATCCCTTGCCGGATTTTTTACCCAACAATTTTGCGTCCACCATCTTTCTTAGTAACGGACAACAACGGAATTTAGGATCCTGATAACTCTCATAAAGGATATCCAGTGAATTAACTACAGTATCCAAACCAATCAAATCTGCAGTTTCAAGAGGGCCCATTTTATGATTAAAGCATTTTTTGAAAATCTCATCCACCTGAGAAGGTTTTGCCACTCCGTCCTGAACAACAAAAGCTGCTTCATTCATGAACAAATGTGATATTCTGTTTGACACGAAACCCGGCAAATCATTAACAATAATAGCTTCCTTATTGAGCTGTTTTAAAAAACACTGTGTTGTATTTATAGTTTCCTCAGATGTATGAAAGCCTTTTATTACTTCCACACTTTTTTTCAAATACACAGGATTCATAAAATGGATTCCAATAACCTTATCAGGTCTTTCAGTTACACTTCCGACTTTTGTAATAGAGATACATGACGTATTTACAGCAAAGCATGCTTCAGCGTTGCAAATCTTGCTCAACTGCTTGTAGACTGTCTCCTTGATTTCCCAATTTTCCGTTACATTCTCTACAATAAATTCACATTCTGCTACGTCTTCAATGTTTGTTGTAAATTTAATTTTGTTTAAGACGCTATCCACGTCCGTCTTCGGGAGAGTTTTATCCAGTAAGGGTGCAAACCTGACTATTTTTGTAATCTCTGCTTTTGCGTTTTCCAAAGTATCGTCAGAAATATCCACAAGTACACTATTCATACCATGGAATGCTAAATCTATACACATACCAATTCCCATTGTACCTGCACCTATTATACCGATATTACTAAATTGCATATTAAGCCCTCCAATATTAATTTATCTTCAATTATTTTTAGTTTTACGGTCAATAAAACCCACAATGTTTGAAACTGAATTAAAATTTGATAATTCCATTTCATCATTTTCAACTTTTATGTTGAATTCGTTTTCAATAAATGTAAGAAGCTTCATAGCAAAAAGGGAATTTACAAAGCCCAATTTAAATATGTCGTCTTCATCGGTAAAAGCTGCATCCTCATTAAACGTTATAAGGTTTTCATTAATAAAATTTCTGATTATCTTAACACTGTCCATAAACTCTTCCTCTCTTCGTTACATAATACTTACTTCAACAAAAGGCGGATACTCTTGTATGATTGAAAGATCATTCTCCATAAGAATTACTCCATCAGCATCATCAATATGTACTTCCTTAAAATTAGCAAACTTATATGTGACATACATTTGGCGGTTTCTATCCGTCATTTTAAAATCCGCATAGAGTTTCCCGCCTTTATCCTTTGCCTGTCTCATAATAAAACTCAGCAATACAGTTCCTATACCTCTGGACATGACCCTGCAAGACATCAAGAGCATCTTCAAATGCCAATTCTCTTTAATTTCTACTAAAGCAAGTCCAATCTTCCCGTAAGACCCGTATTTATCAACCAACTCACATATAAACAATTTGTGATTATCACTTTTACGGTATTCATCAAGTTCGCTGTAGCTGTAGGTTACCCCTGTGGCATTTAACTGATTGGTTCTTACCGTCAACTCTTCGGCTCTTTGAAGATCACTTTCCTCCGCCTCTGTAATTGTAACCCTCATGTTCAGAGACGCAAGAAATTTTTCCGTGGGTCCGTTATAACTATTTTCATCTTTTTTTCTTGCAATATCTTCAAGGTACATTAACCTTCTTCTTTTTGAATCTTCTGTGTTAAATCTTTGCTTCAGTCTCGGATATTCCAGTAGGTTCATGTACTCACAGGAATTAATACACGTTACTTGCGGAAGTTCATATTTAACCTCGTCCAGTTCAAACTGCTGGTCATCAATAAAAAGAATTGTGTCCTGCCCGATATTCAGATTTTTTATAATCCTATCTATCGCCTTGGACTTTGCATCCCAAGTTATTTCCGGATATAGAAAATACTCTCTGATACCGACTTCCTCAAGCTTTTTTACGGCATCTTCATAGTTATTCTTGCTTGCTATTGAATTAAGCACTCCTCTTGAATCAAGCTCTTTTATAATGTCACATATACCCGGCTTTAAAATAACCTCTTTATCTTCAAGAAGTATTCCATCCCAAAGTGTATTATCTAAATCCCAAACAACACACTTAATTTCTTTAACAAACTCTCCCATTTTATCACCCCCTATTAATTTGCTATGTTGGTTCATTGTGCAATCTTACCCATTTCCATTTTTATTATTTTATCTGCTTTATCAAAGTACCTATCATCATGGGTTACGGCAATAACACATTTCCCTCTGGCTTTTAAATCTGACAGCAAGTATTCATAAAAGTACTTTCTGAATTCAGGGTCCTGATCCGCAGCCCACTCATCAAATATGTATATTTCTCTGTCTTCCAGATAACTAACTAGCAGTGCCAATCTCTTTCTTTGCCCGCTGGACAGCTTAGTCGTGCTAAACACTCCATTATCTATACTCAACTTATCATCAATATGCAATATTTTTAACAAATCGCCCATTCTTTCTGCTTTATCCTTATAGTCAATGCCATATAATTTGTCAAAAAGAAAATAATCACTAAAAACCGTTGAGTAATTCTGACTTAAATCTTCAAACTCGGTTACATTATTATTTACAAGTGCTTCCCCGCTGTCAGGCTTGTAAAGCCCCGTTACAAGTTTAGCAAGAGTTGACTTTCCGCTGCCGTTTCCGCCCGTAATAAATGTAACCTCTCCTGATTTGAAAGAACAATTGATTGGTCCCACTTTAAAAAGCTCACCGTCGCTATTTTTATAGCTGTATTCGATGTTTTTCATCTCTAATTCAAATTTATTACTCAGCAATTTATTATCAGATTCAGTTTTATTTGTTTCTTGTTCCTCTTCACATTCCAGTTCTTTCTTTAAATCATTCAATCTTTTATAGCTGATTTTAACGCCTATAATTTGTGGAATTGAATTTAGAGCCCCGTTAACCGGCCCGGTCATATATAAAAAAACAAATATGTAGTTTCTTAAAGAACTGGTTTGTATATCTTTAAAAAGAACAGGGAAAACAAAGGCCACAACTCCTATTACCAGTGTGAAAAGAAGTTCTCCTATAACAAATGCATTAGCAAAACCCAAGTCTCCCCTGATACGCTTATCCTTGTATTCTTTACAACTCTCCTTCATATCATCTCTAAATTCAATCTGTCTTTTATTATGCAATTTAAGCTCTTTGAAACCATTTACCAGACTGTTGATAAATTTAAAAAAGATGTTCTGAATATCCCTGGTCTCTTCCCATAGCTTGTTGGCATGTCTACCTACGACGAAATACAGACCTGCTGCTATGAAAATAACAAAAATTGAAACAAATAAACCGTAAATATTTATTATTCCTAAATAAATAAAACAGCAGAAAAGTGTTACAAGGCTGGTTATAGCCGAAATAAGTACATTTGCAAAATTGCTTAATGTTTCTGAATCATTATTAAGCCCTGCATGTATCTTTCCATTTTCCAATTGCTCTATTTTTTCATAAGAGGCTCTTAAAATCCCATCAATCAGATTCATCCTCGTATTATATACCAATTCATTTGTAAGCTTTAAAAGTCTGACCCTTACTAACCGCTGACCATATACATATAAAGCAATTCCTAATACAAAAAACAGTAATAATCCGGTTTGAAAACCGCCGGTTCTGTTTAATGCCTCATTTACAATAAATATTACTATTGCATTTCCAAATCCGCTTACAATACTTAAAACAGCAATTACAAACCAGGATTTATCCTTTTTTTTTACAAATAATGAAGTCAGTAAAAAGTAAATACAAAATATTGTTACACATGCTATCAGCAATGAAATTCCTATCATAAGACTCTGTGGAGCCCAAACTTTAATAAAACTCCATGGAAGTCCCTCATAGAGTGCATCAGGAATTTTGTACATACAATATCCCAGACCGGATATGAAAAGTGATAAGAAAAGGGTGCTAAGGAGAATCCTTTTCACATTGCCCACATACACTCTTTTTCTTTTTATAATCTGAATAATCAGAATCAATACCAAAATAATAGTTGTGAGTGCAACCGGTAAAGCTATCAGTGTAATGGTTGTTGAAGCATTATCAATTGCAATATACTGGTCTGATAAATAATTCATCGGCTTTTCCCCTCGAATTATATTATCGATACCATAGGCAATTACTTCGGTATACGATGAGTCTAAATTAGCGAGAATACCTACACTAACCTGTTCCTGAGGCCTAAATACGAAAAATGACGAGTAATTGGGATTACTTCCTCCATGTGATATCACACCTCCACCGCTCTGGAACACGGACCATCCACAAGCATAAGAAGATCCGTCACTGTTTGGTGCTACCGTTCTGTCAGGTATATGAGATAAATCAATAAGGCTTTTATCAAAGGTTCCGGGTTCTATGGTATTCATTTGAATTTTGAGCCACCTAGCAATATCCACTGCATTTGAAATATAATACCCTGCCGGTGTATTTCCTCTGTACATAGGTGCATTATATTTTACAGGCCTTAAAAATTTGACCTTGTAACCCGAAGACATATTCTCTTGGGGAACTTCATTTCTAAAAAGATAAGTATTATTAAGACCTAGGGGCTGTAAAATATTATTTTTCACATATTGTTCATAGCTTTGACCCGACACATTTTTGATAACAAGTCCAAGGATATCGTAGTTTATGGTTGCATAAAGAAATTTCTCACCGGGATAAAAATCTAACTTTTTATTAACTTGTGTCCTAACGGTTTTTTCCAATGCATCATCTGCTTCTGAAACAGGAATATCACCAATTGACTTAAATGGAATTCCGCTTGTATGATGCAATAACTGGCTTAAAGTAATATTTACAAAACCATCAATTTTTTTACCTCGATAGTTACCTGAATACTTCATTTTAAACCATGGAATATATTTATTTACCGGATCATTTAAATTAACCCGACCCTCTTTTTCCAATTTAAGAATTCCAAGTGCGGTAAAAGCTTTACTTGTAGATCCAAGTTCAAATAAAGTATCCTGAGTTACGGATTTTTTTGTCCGAATATCCGAATATCCAAAGCCCTTACTGTAGACAGTTTTATCTCCATCAACGATTACAATTGACGCACCGGGAATCTTTCCAGCCTTCATGTTTTCACTTACCCATGATTCAATTTGGCTTATTTTCTCTTGAGACAGACTATTTTGGTTGGAATCCTGAGCTGTTAAGCTGCCCGTTTCACCAATTACTGAATTTGAGAATGAAAAAATAGAAATAAGTAATACTACAAATACAATAAAAGTTTTTTTCATTATTAAACCTCACAAGTGTTATTGAACTTTTATTAACTAAATAATTTATCCAGCTCATCCTGGGATATATCTACCGTATCAAAATCGGAAGGCGTAAAGACTACTGATTCTTTGTCACAGCAGTAGTTAATTATGTTTTCCAAATCTCCCATATAATCTTTTAAAAATCTCTCCATGGTGTTTTCAGAAAATTTATTTTTACTATATGTCAAAAGGAAATTCAATTTTCCATCTACTACAAAACAATTAATTTCAATGCCAGACGATAGTTTATTCTCTTTATCAACATCATGACCCAGCTGATCCTTTAACAATTCAAAATGATTATTCTTATCTCCTGAATTAAAATCTCCAAGGAAGTTGAACCTTACATTTCCTTTATAACTTTCACTTAAATCCTTTGAAATGTACTTTAGAATACTGAATCCAATCCCCTTGTTAGGAATCATCCGTATTTCTTCTTTTAGCTTTTTTATCTGATTTGATAAATTATCTTCAAACATATGTGTGTAAAAAGGATATAAGCTTGTAAACCACCCGGCTGTCCTTGAAATATCGATACCCTTAAAAATTTCCTCTCTGCCATGTCCCTCCAGTTCAATTATTATGTCTTGAATTCCGGTAAACTCTTTTAATGTTCTGAATAGAGATAAAATCATCAAATCTTTTGGCTCAGTATTGTATGAAATATTAGCTTTTGTAAGCAGATTCTCCGTCAAACGCTCGTTTAGCTGCAATTCTATGGAAGCACTACTTTCAACGGTTTCTTCTCCCAGATTAAATTCTTCAGGAAAAGTAAAATTCTTAGACAATATTTGCTTCCAATACTCCTTTTCTTTTTCAACTTCATTATTTGAATAGGCTGTCAACGCCTTAGCCCATTCCTGATATGAATTTGTTTTAGACCCCAATATAATTATCTGCCCATTACTTATTTGCTTCGCCATTGTATTAATGTCTTCTAATAATATTCTCCAGGAAACACCGTCAACTCCTAAATGGTGGGCAGTCATTAGCATTCTTCTCGCATCTTCACCCAAATTAAAAACACATGCATTAATCAAAATACCATTTTCAATATTGAAACTAGATTTTAAATTCTCTGCTATCAGTGTCATTTTATCAACTTGCTCCGATGCTGATAAACCAGTCAAGTCGTACTCCTTGATATGATAAAATTCTTCCAAAAGTTCATTGTTATAGTACAGCTCGCCGGACATGGAATTATAATTAATTCTAAATGAGTCATGCTGTCTTATAAGTTCATTAAAAATTATTTCAAGTAGGCTTACCTCAAGGTCCTGTTTTATATCTAACAATATACTCTGATTATAGTAATTCGGATTAGAAAAATTCTGTTCAAGAAACCAGGCTACAATAGGGGTTATTTGAATTGGCCCTTCACAAGTACCATTGTTATCATGTAACTCTTTATTTTCCTCAATATATGTCACCATTTCTTCAATTACCGGGTGTGACAGTATGTCCTTCACCTTTATAGTCAAGCCGTTACTATTTAATTTTGAAGCAACTTGTATTGCTTTGATTGAATCTCCTCCGAGATAGATAAAATTCTGACTGAGACTTACTGCCTCAAGATTCAAAACTTCGCATATAGCATTTACAAGATTTTTTTCTTTTTCATTTCGATATGAAACGAACCCTTCATTCTTAATTGTCTCAAACTTCGGTTCGGGCAACATCTTGATATCAACTTTCCCATTTATCGTCAAAGGAATTTTTTCAAGCTCTATAAAAAACACCGGAATCATATAATCGGGTATGTGTTTTTGTAAATAAAGTTTTAATTCATAAATGTCAACATTGCCTTTGCTAACAAAATAAGCACAAAGATATTTATCGTTATTCTTATTCTTCAAATCAACAACAACTGCGTCCTTGACGGCTTTATAGCTTAATATGTATTTTTCAATCTCACCCAGTTCAACACGATATCCCCGTATTTTAACCTGATGATCAGCTCTTCCTACGTACTCGATTCTACCATTACTTAAAAACCGAGCCAAATCACCGGTTTTATACATTACTTTTTCACTGATAAAAGGGTTAGCAATAAATCTTTCTCCCGTCAGATCCGGTTTATTTAAGTATCCCCTTGCCACTCCGTCACCGGATATGTAAATTTCTCCTATTGTGTTTGAGCTCACAGGGTTAAGGTTCTTATCCAGAATATAAATTTGTACATTATCAGCAGGAATTCCAATAGGAACTGATATTCTGTTATCTATTTCGTAATCATACTGATGGATCATACAACCTACTACTGTTTCTGTGGGGCCATATTCATTAAATATCTCAATATTTCCGTTAAAGCTCTTATGAATATCTTTGGCCAAGCTCACCTTTAAATCTTCCCCACCTACAATGAATCTTTTTATAGAAGAATTTTTATTATCCATGTCCTTTATCAGGGAAAGCTGAGCTGGAGTAAGCTTAATAACCGTTGACTTATTCTCCTTCAATATCCTGTAAAGTACATATACATCTTCACTTTTTTCATCATATACTATAATTTCACATCCGCAGATTAAAGGAGTAAAAATTGATGTAACAGTTAAATCAAACGCTAAAGAAGAGTATAAAGGAAACACTTCGTTATCGTTTTTTACATACATCTTTTTTGCCCACCAGATGTAATTTGTAAGGCCACGATGTTCTATCATAGTGCCTTTTGGTTTTCCGGTAGAACCGGATGTGTAAATAACATAAGCCAGACCACCTGGATTATTGGCGCAATCCAGATTTGAAGAATCGCCACCACAATACAGGCTCTGATTATTTAGATTGATAATCTCTCCCTTAAAGCTGATACTTCTGGATAATTCTACATTTGTAAGCAATGTTCTGGCATTGGAATTTTCAAGCATATAACATATTCTGTCCTCCGGGTAACCGGGGTCTATTGGCAAATATGCACCACCTGCTTTTAAAACGCCTAGTATTCCAATAATAGTCTCTATGGAATGAGTAGTTAGCAACCCAACAATATCTTCTTTCTGAATGCCCTTTTGAACCAGATATCGGGCAAGATGATTGGCCTTCTCGTTTAATTGTCTATAAGTAAGTACATTACTGTTAAAACGTACGGCTACCTTATCCGGAGTCCTTAATACTTGTTCTTCAAACAATTGGTGAATTGTTTTCTCCCTTGGGTATTTTGTCTCAGTAGCATTAAAATCGTAGATCAGACGTTTTATTTCAGTATTAGTCATTATACTTAAATTTCTTACTTGTTCAGTTGAGTCTTTTAGCATTTGGTTTGCTAGGTTCAAAAGCCGGACGTATGTATCTTCAATCTGTTCATCAGTATAGTCATTGACCTTATAGTCAAAATCAAGTATCAAACTTCCAGAATCACACCAGTCTTTAACAATTATTTGTAATGAATATATCTGGCTACCATTATAGAATTCAACATTTTCAATAGGGAAGCCATTAAGCTCCGAGTTAAGTCTGGTATTATAATAGTTGACACATGTATTAAACAAGCCTTCGTATTCTTTTTTCTTAAGTTCTAAGTCCTTTACCAGAAGATCATAAGGATATTTCTGATTAAAGTAGCACTCCATCAGTTGTTCATTTACTTTTCCTATACAATCAATTGCCTTTAAACTATCATCTATGACAAACCTAAATGGCATTGTACTTGTAAACATACCAAACATGTTCTTTTCCTTTTTACCGGACCTGTTCAGTACGGGAGTTCCTATAATAATATCCTCCTGAAGAGTAGCTTTATATAGATATATTAGATATAGGGTTACAAAAAATGTATTCAATGAAACTCTGTTATTTGCTGCAAATTGCTTTATTGTAAAGGATAGCTCCTCCCCAAGGGTGAAAGATTTTCTTTTTCCATCAATTACATCTGAACTTTTATTTAAAAAGACATCGTTAAAATCTTTAAATTTATAATTCCAGAAATGCTTATTTTTTAAAAATCTGTCTGAGGAAAGATACCTTTTTTCATTGTCTATATATTCTATATATGAAAAACCTGAAACATCTTGAATTTCTTCTTTGTTCAATAATTTCATGTATGAATCACATATATACTCTGTCATTATGTTAATCGACCAACCGTCAGAAACAAGATGATGAAATTTCACAAAATAACCGTTATCATTATCCGATATTCTAAATAATGCAAAATAAAAAAGCCTTTCGTCTTCAATAACAAATGGCTTACCTGCTTGTTTCCGAACCCAGTTATTGAATTCTTCCTCAGGATTTTTATACTTTGAGAAATCAACAAAGTCAAATTTAAGTTTTTTATGACAACTTACATACTGCCTTACCTCTCCACTTTCTTCAACAAACCTTAATCTTACTCCATCATTATTCTTAATAAATATGTTTATTGACTCTTCGAGTAAGTTGAAATCAATTTTGCCTTTTATTCTTATTGGGCCACCAATATTATGCAAAGATGTTCCGGGATATATCTTTTCTGTATACCAAATCCTCTTTTGGGGATGAGTTAATGGGTATAAAATGCTATCGCTACTATAATCAACATTACTCATAACTATATAATCCTCTCATACATTAGTAGTCTGAACAGGCTGTATACATTTTACGGTATAAGCCCTGATTTCAATTAGTGTATCTAAGGAACGTATTCCACATATCAATTTCTTTTAAAAATAAATCTTTACATTTTATGTTTAGGTTATGAAGCATTGATTCTCTATTTTTTGAATAATATATTTTTACTAATTTGGTCTTAACCTGATTCCATCCATCCTGTAACTCAATACAGTATTTCTCAAGTTCACCCTTGAATTGTAAATTGCCTATTTCATTTTCTAATTCGTTAATCAGCAATTGGTTTGCTATATGCCTGTTTATAATTTGAAATATGTGGGTAGAAATAAAGTCACACATATGGCCTTCAGTAAAATCTTTTTCACTTAAAATCCAAAAATCTAAAGGCATTATTTCATTAATCTCTTCTATTAACCTTCTGGCATTATCTCTCACTTCGGAAACTGCTAGCTCATATTTATCTGTAGAATTACATAATTTGTATACGATTGCGTGTGGTTCAAGAGGAAACCCTTCAATTGCCTTCATCATTCTATCCTGCGGAACTTCAAACTCTCCAAATCCATAAAAGTTCTCATCGAAAACGTAAAATACTCCTTTTTCATCATTGAACCCATTAATATATGCATAATGTTCCCAGTGATGCTTATTCCAGCAAACACTATTGGGAATCCAATAGAATAAATCTACTCCAACCATAACAGCGTCATTATTTTTTATAAAATTCTTAATTAAACCTATATAATCTTCATCATGTTTAAAATTCAGACAAGTTTGTTGAGGAAAAAACTTTTCCTTAAAAACGTCTCCATTATTAACTGTATTTACTACAAAAACCTCGTTATACCATATATCATTAGGAGTTTGTTCCTGTTTAACAGCGTAAGAGTAATCGTTTAGTAAAGCAGCTGCTCTATAGCTCTTATCCATAGAAGTCAATATTGAAAAAAGTGTATTAAACTGACAGTCCATCCAAAATAAATTAAACGGTTTAAAATTTAAACGTATGTCCATATATTTCCCTTTCCAAGCCCTTCTATGATTATGCTATAAATACTAATTTTTCTTATATTAAAACATAGCTTCGCCCAATCACACCTAATTCAGTGCTACAAGGCAAAGCTAATTATTTCATCATCATAAGTTAACGCGACTCTGCGACGATTAGCATATTTCAGAATTTGTTCCGTCTGTTTTTCATGTATTCTTGTCAATATTCGCTAAATACTTTAATTATGGATATTTAGCAATCTATGTAATAATATATTAAACCATCACTTTTTTATTGTCAATGCTACCCAAGTGTGCTTTTTTATTCTATTTTATGTACTTATATATTATTTTGTCGAATTTTGTATTATACTATTATTTTTTGTCATTTCTCTGGCATGAATACCCTTTAGTTTAAAGTCAACTTTGTTAACTATTGACTTTACTTCAACGTTTTCCTACAATTACACTAAAGGATTTCAGAGGTACCTCAGAAATACTTCCTATGAGACCTTTAAAATTTTTATGTGAAAGGCACAATGTATGAGTGTTGTTCAATTACCAATAGCTGAGTCACCTATAATAGGTCTGCACTATTTAGCGTACCCTCTCAATATTCTTTTAAATTATGAAGATTGTATGCCTTGGTTTTACAGTAATTATATACAACTTGTACTAAGTAAGGATTTCAGCATTCCCATGACTTTTTACCCTAATTCGTTTTCTTCAAACCCTTTACTGGGATGTCATGTAATGGTTAAGGAAATCATCCAAAATAATCACATAAACATCCACAATTTTATAATGGATCGTATAAATTATAAGGATTATTTATACTCTACGTTTGATGAATTCTATGTTCCTAACAAGTTTTTTTTCAATAAAGAACATTTTAATCACGATTTTATGATTCATGGCTATGACTCTAACAAAATGGAGTACTACTTAATGGGTTTCGATGAAAATCGGAACTATGGTTCTTCTAGAATAAGTTTTTTACAATTTGAAAAAGCCTTTTTTGCAGAAAACGCTAAAACAGGATTTATTCATCTCCTCTCAAAACGTGATAACGTTAAATACGATTTTGATTTGAGGTTGGTTTATGAAATGCTTGACGATTATTATAACAGCAGAAACAGTTCCGAAAAGGTGAGAATGAATGGATGTTTGTTAGTGAACAGGGCTTTTGGATTAGAAGTTTATAAATATCTTAAAGAATATTTTAAGTCACTGATGTGTGAAGATTTTGATTCAGATATACGCCTTTTGCATGTTCTGTATGAACACAAGAAATGTATGCTTATGAGGTTGGAATATATGTACAAAAATAATTACATAAATGACAACTCGTACATATATGATGGCTATAAATACATTGAACAAGAAACCTTTAAAATGAGAAACCAACATCTTAAGTACCTTGTAGGGGGTAAAAAACGCTGTCTGTCCCAATTGATAGATAGCCTTTCCGAAATTGAACAAAAAGAAAGGGAATTAATAGAAAGACTCTTGAATGTAATTTACCATAAGCTGTAATTTAGTAGATATTAAACAAAAAGACTTCCTTTTAGGAAGCCTTTTGTTTTTTAGCTAACTGCCCCAAAACAACAGGTATGGTAATGATAAATAAATACACTATATAGTCCAACCAATCAATCTCTGTATATGTTCTTCCACGAATCAACATGTTATAAACTACAAAAAACAATGTAAATATAAGTACTATTAGTTTGATAAAATTCCAAACAGAACACATCCCAGAGGGAATAGTAAAATTATAATTCCTAGAATTATTGATATTATATTACTTGAAGAATTTAATGCACCGTATTTTATTTTTGTCTGCTTTTTGTATATTTTGTTCATTGCTACACCTGTACCGCCAATAATTATTAGGCATACTCCTATAAAAACGAAGAAAGCAATTATAATTCCTATTATAGCTGCAACAAACGGCATAAATATAAGGAAACCCATTAAACCACACCTTTACAAATTTATTAAAATCAATACCCCAGCAATCAAATAACACATCGTTATTAAAATACCCGCCAACATATGTATGACCGAAAGCAGCCCATAACCAAATTTTATTTTTTTGTCCAATGTTTCAAAGTTTTTTCCTTCTTTAAGACCTTTATACCCTCGAATTATTGCAAATACAGCAAAAAATAAAACCATTGCAAGAACCAAGTAATAAAGTATGATTCCTAATTGTGACATATTTCCCCCCATTATAATAAATCTGTATTCTACCACTTACTTATTAAAATTTAACAATACTAGGTATGAATCAGTGACTTCAATTCAACCTTTCCCTAAAACTGAAATGTTTGTTATCTACCAGAATAGGTATTTGATAAAGTCATAGAATATTAGTTTTGCAATTCAATACTAATTTTACCATACTATGCTTGCTTGTCTACATTTATGGAATTCATATGGTATCAAATGTATATTTTCATATTATAAAAAAAGGACTTCATTTAAGGTGAAGTCTTTTTTTCATAAAGCACTATTTAACTCTTTTTCTCATATTATAGCCTTTTTCATCAAATGGTTGTACCCTCTCCAACCAAATTTCCTCCAAAGCCTTTAAATCGTCATTGGGTTTGTATCCAGGCTCATCAAGAGGCTCCAGTATTTCAAGTACATCAAAATCAAATTTATCTTCTCCGTATTCATTCCAATCCTTTTGAATTTCTTTAATCCTGAAGGTTCCATAGTTTAGTTCCATTTTAGTACGGTTAAAAATTGCCTGTATATTCAGGTTGCTACCTATAAATACTTTATTATTTGCATTATTCTTGATTTGGTATACCCCCATAGGTATTTTGGTTTCTTTATATTTTGCTATTAATTCTTTTCGTCTATCCATTTCTCCAATTATTCCTTTCTCTGCTGTGTAATAATTCTGTTGTTTGAGTTCCAATCTGTCAGGCTAACCTATTATGTAATAACTATATATTATGTATAATTATTACAATTGTCAAACAACCAATTTATTTGCTTCCAGACAATTATTTTTACAGTAATAATTTTTATGTTATAATCGAAAAATACAGTTTATAAGGAGAATTATTAAATGAATTCAAAAGAATTAAATACATCGGGCAATAGAAAGCAAAAAATTGCACGTATTCACGGGTTTGAATATAAAATTTATCCAAACGGAACTATTATTGATTTCGAAAAAGCGAGTGCATCCTTGGGTAATATTCTGGAATCAAAAGAATTATTATCAAAATATCACCCTGAAGTCTTAAAGTTAAGTATTCTTTCATCTCAATCCGAAGGATTAAAAGAACTAACAGAGGAGGACTTTTTAGCTTCAGAAAAAAGGCTGTACTATTTTTATCAAACTTTAAATAAAATTAAGAACTTTGCAAACGAAAACAGCGAATTAAATGAGCACATTGCCCCTCATGGTAGGATTATCAAACCAGAAATTGTAGACGGCATTAATAAGTCTTTCGTCGCGGCTATTAATGATAATTTTAATACTGCTTTAGTAGTTTCTGATTTTCTACAAATATTTAAGTACTCAAATTCTTTATTAACTAATGCTAATGAAAATGATCTCCACAAACTTACGACTTTGAATAAAATATATAAAAGCATTTTAATAGTAGCAAATTTAATAGGTATTTTCTTGGAAGAACCTGAAGAATTTATCTTACTAATGAAAGAAAAATATATAAAGCTAAATAATATTGATATGAAGGAAGTAAAAGAGCTCATGAATCTGAGGCATGATGCTAAGCTCAATAAGAATTATGAATTATCAGATGAAATAAAAGCAAAACTCGACCAAAAAGGTATTATTGTTCAAGATTCACCATCTGGCTCTGCATGGGACATTAAAGCGTTGTTCCTTTGATACTTAAATAACAACAGAGACTTCTATTAAAAGGAAGTCTCTGTTGTCTATATTAATTTTTCAGAATCTCATTTTCATGAATAAAAAAAATAATATAACCGGTAAACCTATGGTAGCCGATATTATTGTGATAGCAGTATGTACTTTTTTCTCATCTCGTAATATAAATAATGAAAATTTATATCCTAAAATACCAATCCAACCTCCCAAACTATTTAGAATTACATCATCAATGTCTGATATTCCAATGCCAAGAAGCCCCTGAATAATTTCGACTAATAAGCTTACTACAAATATAAGTATCATGTTAGTTATTGCTTTTTTATTTTTTTTGAATAATGATAAATATACACCAAGTGGAATAAAAATAACTATATTGCCAACCACATTACTAAAAGCAAATCGTTTAATATTCATAGAATTGGAAGTTATATATTCCGTTATACTATAAAAAGGAATGAGATTAACTGACCTAAATAAAGTTCTTTGACTATTAAATAGCTCCGAAATTGAAATTCTTGATAAGAACAATATTTTCATTAACAAAAGTATGTAACAAATGAAAACCCCATACAAAAAGACTGTTTTAATTCGCTCTCGTTTATTCATAATACCTCCATTTTTATATTATTTTTCAATGCTGCTGTATACCACGATTGCATCGGTAATATTAAACTGTTCCGAGTGACTATCTCCTTTTGCACCGGCTGTAACTAAAATATATTCTTGATTATCTATTTTGGAGAGACTTGCGAGACACAAACCAGCCGCACTAGTATATCCTGTTTTTCCTCCTAGAATTTCACCACCAATAATATTTTTATTGTTGAGTTTTTCAAACATGGTGCTGTTAAATGTTATCCCATCAGTGTGCTTATTGGTAGGTGATGTAGAATGACGCGATGAAGTAAAAATCTCCCGGAAAGTATCATTTTTTAAAGCATAACAAAGAAGAATAGCTAAATCTTCAACTGTGGTGTAGTGGTTTTCATTCTGAAGTCCTGTCACATTTTCAAAATGGGTATTTTTCATACCAAGTTCTGCAGCCTTTTGATTCATTTTTTTTACAAAACTCTGTTCTGATCCGGCAATCGTATTAGCAAGTCCCATACAGCACTCTGCACCGCTGGGCAGTATAACTCCGTACAACAGATCAATTGCTCTTACCTGCTCATCGGGTTGGAAACCAGCCATTGATGCATCTGCTTCGTACAGCCCCCGGAACGTAGAATTGGTAAGTTTGATTTCTTCTTTTAAATCAGGTAAATTTTCTATAGCGACAATTGCTGTCATTATTTTAGTTAAAGCAGCAGGATAGATTCTTGCTTCACTATTTTTCTTCAGCAGTTTGGTATGATCTTTTAAACTGATCAGAATGGCGTTAGGACTGTTTAGCCTGTCTAAAGATATAGAAACAGTGGGATGTCCGAATTCTATCTTGTAAACCAAAACAAAAACGACAACCATCAACAGAAGTCCTACGAATATGCACATTCCTGATTTTCTTCTTTTTACTTTTCGTGACATAATAAACAACCCCTAATTCTGTGTTAATATTATTTAAACACAGAATTAGGGGCTAAGTTGGAATTCTATCTTATGAACTTCTTAAGATTTTCTTATTACATATCATCAAAGCATATTATTTACCTAAATCATTCTTGATAGCATTATACCAAACATCCGCCATCTTATCACAACCTGTTCTGTTGCAATGAACTCCGTCTGATAAATCAGAGACAGATACTGCACTGTACATATCAACAACATATACAGGTTTACCTTGACTAGCCTTGTTCTGAACAACTTGGGCAACTTGATTATTATAACTTCTTACATCTGCATAGCTAAGAGGAATGACTTTTGCAACATAGAGTTTTCCACCACTAGGTAATTTAGCGCATATCTTGTCAATTAACGAGCTTAATCTGTTAGGTGCATTATTCAAATCATAATTTTGTGAAATATCATTTGTACCAATGTGTAATAAAACAATTTTTGGCTTATATGTAGTCATCCAAGCATTAATATTGGCATCAATCTGATCAATACGCCAGCCAGAGTGACCTTCATGGTCTTTATCACCAAGTTCCGATGGTCCGTTTGACAGAGATCCTACAAAATCAACTTTGTACCCAGCATCTGTTATATTTTTCCATAGTTTGATTCGGTAAGCTCCTGGTACAAATATACCATCAGTTATTGAATCCCCCAAAGGCATTATAACAGTAGTAACGTTTTGAGGTGGAATTTTTGGGAACTTTGTAATGAGTCCTAAAAGATATTGCTTTGATAAGGACAAATCCAATGCTGTTATATTTCCATCACCGTCAAGGTCAGCAGCATACAGATCATCCTGAACAGGTAAATCGGTAACAATACCGAGTAAGAATTGCTTCATTAACGAATAATCAAGCGCATCGATGGCATTATCTCCGTTCAGATCTCCGATAAGTCCCGATGCTGTAGCAGTAACACCTTGTGTAGTTACCTGGTTAGCATTACAAACTGAACTTGCGCAGAGACAAAGGCTTACCACCATTATTAATGATAAAAGTCTTTTTCTTAAACCATTCATTATTTTTTCCTCCTAAGACGTTTTTTATTGACATTCAATTTTATTATAATCTGTAAATGTTTTACATTTCAATATAAATCTTTTTAAATTTGGTATAAATTTTGCCGATAACTATCGAGATTAATTTGCAACAGTGATTATTGCTGTCGTTTCATTCTTTAACTAAAAATACAATGTATAATACATTGATATATTATGTAACAATTATTTGCTTAAAATGACTTTCTTCTGTAAAAAATAGCAAAATTCATTGTATTTTTAAGAAAAAGTTGGCAGAAAGTGAGTAGCCTACTTATTTGAAATAATATACAATGTTTAACAATTACTAATTAAGGGAGGTTTGAAATGAAAAATTACAAACCTGTATATTCAATTATCGCCTCAATTGCCATTCAGCTCTGCCTCGGTGTTGCATATCTGTGGAGCCTTTTTCAGACAGGTATAGCAAAAAGCATATTTGATGGTGACAATGCAGCTGCAAGTCTTACTTTCTCACTTCTTCTTGCGACCCTCACATTCGGAAGCATTTTAGGCGGAAAGCTTGTTGCAAAATACTCAATCCGCATTGTAGTCATCATGGGTGGAGTAATTCTCTCTCTCGGATTTTTCTTTGCTTCATTTGTCACCGCTTCTGTACCGTGGCTACTTTGGCTGACTTATGGTGTAATGGGTGGCGTCGGTATGGGATTCACTTATTCGACCACTATATCATGCGCGCAAAAATGGTTCCCCCACAAAAAAGGGCTTGTTACCGGGGTTATCGTTTCAGCGCTAGGCTTCGGTGGTGTTGTGTTTACGCCGATTATTGAAATTCTCATTAAACAATTCGGTGGACAGCAGGTGGGAGAACAGAAAACCTTTATGGTTCTCAGCGGACTTTTTCTTGTCATTTGTACTATTGGTGGACTTATGCTCAAAAACCCACCCGATGACTTTGAAAATAAGAAATCAGGCCATAGTGGAACTACAGGGCAAGAATCTCCAGCGCCGACAGGTGTTGATCTTTCGCCAAAGCAAGTTCTTGCAACGCCTTCCTATTATTTTGTTACCCTTGCAATGGCTCTCGCCTGCATGGGCGGTCTTATGATGATTGGATTTGCCAAGCCTATTGCAGTTGCTAAAGGACTCGAATCAACTGCGGTGGTGGGAGTTCTTATAATTTCTATATGCAACTCGCTTGGTCGACTCCTGTGGGGTATGATTTCTGACAAGATAGGACGCAAGCTTACTCTTATTATCCTTCTTTTAGGCTCAGGTATCATGTCCTTATTTGTCAACGCCGCAAACGGTTACTGGATTTATGTCGTTATCGCCTTTATAGGATTTTTCTACGGCGGTTTCTTGAGTAATTTCCCAGCTCTTACCGCTGATTTGTTCGGAGCTCGACACATGGCAACAAATTATGGTTTGGTATTGCTAGGATTTGGCATTGGGGCGGTGGTTTCCTCATATGTGGCCGGATATTATAAAAATATAGCTGCTACTGATATATCCTTGATGTCCCCTGCATTTATAATCGCGTCTATCTGCGCAGGCGTGGGAATATTGCTTATTTCGCTCCTGAAAGTAAAAAAAGTAAGCGTTCACTAAGGTGACAATACCTTTATTAGCAAAATTAAAGCCGCCAAATGGCGGCTTTTTTTGTATCGGTACTCATGGTTTACGACTTACCTTTGGGGTAAGCCTTTTTTTACTGCTCTCACTTATATACCTACCTGTATAGGATCGGATATTGTTAACTCTCGTCCGGTACCCAATTGCCCGAACATATTGTCGCCCCATACCCATAATGTACCATCGTTGGATAGAGCCATCGAATGTTCTGAACCTGCTGAAATCTTTACTATCCCGTTCAAATCTTTTACCATTTTAGGAGTTTCACTGTATAATACAGTTCCATCACCTAACTGCCCATTTTCATTTTTGCCCCATGTCCACACAGTGCCATCTCTCTTTAATGCCATAAAAAATCCATCACCACATGAAACAGATATGATTTCACTAAGTTCACTTACTTTGGTTGGCTTAGTTATTTTTATAATATCACCATTGGTATAGTAACTTCCCAATTCATATACAGTGCCATCTTTCTTTAGTGCGAGTAAAACATTTTCTCCACCAGCAATAGAAATCATGTCTGACAAGCCCTGTATTTTCACCGGAGTATTGATAGCAACTTTGCCATCAGTAGTCAAATTAATTCCAACATTGCTTCCCCATCCCCAAACAGAACCATCATCCTTAAGTATAAATGAACTCATTCCTGCTACAGCAACTGATTTTATGTTCGACAACCCGTTTACTTTAACAGGATATTTACAATCTTTATTTTTCCCGTTTCCCAATTGGCCGTAGCTATTGTCGCCCCAAGTCCAAACCGTACCATCCTGTTTTAAAGCCATATTGTGAAAAGTTCCACTTGCAAGCTGAGTAACATCGTTAAGTTTAATATCTGAACCAAAAGAGCTATTCCATAAATTTCCATTATTATTCAAAACAGATAACTCAAATATTGTTGTGGAAACAGATTTTACATCCTTAAAGTATGTAAATGTACTTGGTGTTGTTATATAATTATCATTGTCTGAAACAATCGGTATTGATCCCCACCCTGTAAGGGCTCCGTCATTTGTTATTATGAAAGAATTGTTTTGGCTGGCATAAATCGATGTATCAGTACCCGTTTGTAAAAGCTTTTCCGGCTTAAGCAACCCCTGAGTTGATCCATCGCCCAGTTCCCCACAATAATTATCGCCCCATGCCCAAAGTGTTCCATCTGCTTTAACCGCAAATACACTTTTGTTATTTGAATAAATAGACTCTATATTATCGATTCCTTTTATTTGATAAGGAATATCTTTTAGATTCCATAAAGTACCATCGTTTTTAAGAATAATAATCGTATTATTCATTGTTCCTACAGCTCTTACCTTGTCAACACTATTTATTTTTGTTAATTTAACAGATACCTCTTTTATGTCTTTTTTAGTCTTATCATTTATGTTCATTTTCCAAGACCATAAACTTCCATCCTTCTTTATTAAAAAATCAGTATCTAGTTGTAAATTTATTTTATCCAGATTTGAAATTCCCAGAAGCTTAACAGGTTTTTTTCTATCTTTTACAGACCAGTTACCAAAGATTTCAGAGACATGTGATCCCCATGCCCAAACTGAATTATCTTTTTTAACAGCAACATTGTCATTCATATATGAATAAATATTTTTTACATTTTCTAATACTTTTACTGGTATATTCTTTCCTACTTTTGTCCCATCCCCCAAATCACCGTAATAATTGTACCCCCAAGCCCAAACTGTACCATCTTTCTTTAATGCCAACGTATGCTTATAACCTGCTGAAATACTTATCACATTTGTTAAGTTTTTGACTTTAACCGGCTTAGTATGATTATCATATGTACCATCACCTAATTCTCCATCAGTATTCATTCCCCATGTCCAAACCGTCCCGTCCTTTTTTAGAGCAACACCGTGACTTTCACCGGCTGAAACAGCAACTACATTGGTTAGCCCCAAAACTCTTACAAAACCGGATCTGTAACTTTTATCTCCGACGCCCAGTTGTCCATCTTCATTTCTCCCCGCTGCCCACACTGTTCCGTCACTCTTTAGAGCAACCGAAAACCATTGCCCTATTGATACTGACACAAAGCTTTCAGGAACCGAAGCTTCAGCAGAAGATAAAAACTCTGAAGTACCTGTAAATAATAACGTAAATACCACTAAAAACACTAATATATTTTTTTTACAAATCATAATCCGTATATCTCCTTGTTCTTTTATGTCTAACTCCAAGTGTTTATATTACTTTATCAAGCATTGTACAAATTTATCTTCAAACAAAGCTATTCCATTCCCCAATTGTCCATTATCATTCAACCCCCATGCCCAAACTGTACCATACTTATCCAAAGCTAAAGTATGAAGCTGACCTGAGGATATTCGTACAATATTTTTGAGTCCTAATACCTTAGCCGGAGTTATTTTATTTATAAAAGTTCCGTTACTAAGCTTTACATACTGATTATTAACCCACGTCCAAACTGTACCGTCTTTTTTTAATGCAGTTGAATCACCTGATATTGCTATAACGTCGGACAATCCATTTATTTTTTGTGGTTTTCTCGCAAGGTTTCCTTTGTTATCAGTTTCCCATATCCAAACTGTACCGTCCTTTTTTAGTGCTAAAGAAGTTCTTTCCCCTGCTGAAATTGCAACAACATTCGATAATCCGTTAATTTTAAGCGGTCCTTTGGTATCAATTTTGGATTCATCAGCATAATACTCAGGATTCCTCCAACTCCACACTGTGCCGTCCTCCTTCAATGCCAGAGAGTGATAAGTACCCTTTGATATTGCTTTTACATTTGATATACCATTAACTTTGTGAGGTCTATTAACATTTCCATTCAATAACCATTCCCAAACGGTACCATCGCTTTTCAATGCTATATATTGATAGTTAAGGTTATAGCCACCGTCTAATGCAATAACTTTATTAAGTCCGTCCATCTTCTTAATATTATCTGTATTTACCCCCCAACCACATATAGTTCCATCTTCCTTAAGAACTGCATATGTTCCATAATTACACGCTAACGCCTTTATGTCTGTTATATCTGGTACCTCTTTGGGGGTACTAATGTAGTCATATTCAACCGAGGACAAAAAATTAGATACATTTTCTCCCCAAACAAAGACTACACCTTTATCATTTAAAGCCATACTCTGACCTGCAGATACCTTAATATCTTTTATTTTATTCAGGCCCTGAATACTAGAAGGTTTTGAACTATACGCTATTATTCCGTTTCCAAGCTGTCCTGCTCGGTTATTTCCAATTCCCCATACTGTCCCATCATTTTTCAATATAAGTGTATGATTATATCCTGATGCCATTGTTTTTACATTGTCAATATTATTAATCCTTGTAACATTTACAAAATCAGGATCTCCTCCTATCAAAACACCTGAAACAGAATAAGTCTCTCCAACTGTCCAGAGTGAGCCATCTTTTTTTAGTGCAGTTAAGTTATACTGACCACCTGATATAGATTTAATATCTTCAAGGCCTTCTATCTTTGTAAGTTCACTACCATCTATTGTGCATTTCCACAAGTATACTGTCCCGTCACTTTTCAGAGCTACAACATTATTAGCCATTGCAGAAATCTCAATGATATCCTTCAGACCTTCAGCCTGTATCATTGTGTAGCTCCTATCTCCATCAACTTGACCACAAACCCAAACAGTACCGTCACGTTTTAATGCTGCGGTATAATCGCTGAGTGCAACAATTGCAGTTACATTGTCAAGTGATTTAATAACCCCGGGATTAGCTGTATAAACATCTGAAGTTTCTCTTCCAAGCTGTCCCTCGCAATTTCTTCCCCATGTCCAAACCGTACCATCACTTTTTAGAGCAACGGAATGGTTATAACCACCGGCTATTGCTTTTATATTATTTAAACCGGATACTTTTACAGGACTACTTTGTGTACCATTTTTAGTTCCATTGCCAATTTGTTTGCACAGATTATGTCCCCATGCCCAAACTGTACCATCTTCTTTTAATGCTAGTGTATGATTAGCCCCACAGGCTACTGCCTTGAAACCAGATAAGCCCTTGACTTTAGATGGAATGCTTCTAGATATTTTGCTACCGTCACCCAGCTGTCCTGCATAATTATCACCCCATGTCCAAACAGATCCATCTACCCCTATTGACGCAGAAAACTCATTTCCGCCTGCAATAGATTTCATCTTAATTGGCAATGTACTAGCTTCAGAGTATCCGGAATTTAGTCCGTATAAAATAAGTATTGCTAAAATAAGTATGAGACTGGTAATAGCTTTAATCTGATGTCCGTTTAAATATATTTTTTTTACTTTTTCAAAAATATTAATATTACGCATTTTTTTACCTTTCTAAAATTCAATTATAAGTTCAAACTGCATAGTTCCATCGCCTTTTAGGAATGCATAATGGAACATTTAGATTAAAGTGCTATATAAAACATAGCATATTTTAATAGATTATATCACAAATTGGAATTAACTAATAAGTTTTACAGATATGGCTATCCGCATACCCATGGAATTTACTTTTTCATTTTAAGATATTTAAATCATAATAGAGAAAAACGGAGATATTTTTACATAATATGTAATTACATTATAATAATTACATATTTGGAAATTAACAAAAACCAATATAAGTAATATACTTTCATATATAAATATTTGTATTTTAAAAATATTTGAAATTCAAATATTTCGAATATATATTTAATAATATGCAAGAGGAGTGACAAGAAATGAATACAACCCAGTTTTTCTCAGATTTTAAAAGAAATTTGCAGGGCCAATATGAAGATTGTCCGGGTTACAGGTTATTATGTCAAAACCAGTCCTTTAATCCCTATAATGATTTGATGTGCGAAGCTGATATACAAAGAGTTCCGTTTGTAGCTACAACTCTTTTCAAAAAATCAAATATGCTTTTCAAAGAGTTGCTGAGAGTAAAGCCTGATGAGGTGGATAAATGGACTATTTCCAGCAGTACTTCAGGAGATCCCAGTATCGTTGGAAGAATTGAATCTGATATTACTCAATTAAAAAAATTTGTGGAACTTCAAAATGAAATTTTTCATCCAAATGGTGGATATGATTGCGTATTTTATCCACATCCTCATGAGATGAATAGATATGCCAGTCAGTTAATATTCGGAAAACCGACAGAATCTTATATAGGCAACGTAATGACTGCCTTTAAATTTAGCAACAATACAAACTTTTTACTGAAGTTAGTAGATAATGACTTTGTTTTAGACATTAACACATTTGTAGATTTCATTAATATTCATAATAATCAAAATGATGATTTGTCCATAAGAGGCTCTACTCTTTTACTTTATAATACAGTAGAAAAACTAAAAAAAGAAATCTCCCCTGTAAAGCTTGGAAAAAATGCAATCATTCACACCGGTGGTGGCGGCTGGGACGGCAAAAAAGGTAATATCTCTTCCGAAAAAGAAATTGAACGGTTCAGATTTGTAGAGGAAGTCTCTCAATTTCTTGGGATTCCAGAAGAAAACTTTATTGATACATATTCCTTTACTGAAAATAGTATTCCAATAACGGGACATTATTCAAAAGAGTTCAGAGACTATTATTTCCATGTGCCTGAATGGATAAAAATAATCATAAGAGACACCAAAACTCTTGAACCTCTAGAGTATAAAGGAGCCAAGGGCTTTATACAGGTTTTGAATGCTTACGGTACAAACGCTTATGCAGGAGCTTCTGTACTTGTAGATGATATGGCTGAAATAATTTCAACAGATTGCTGTCCCGAATGCGGGCAAAAATGCATGACTCTCAGCATAACAGGAAGGGTAAAAGGCTCCGAAGCTAAAGGGTGCGGAGCTACATTAAGTGTGAGGAGTGAAGTGGCATGAGAATTGAATACTCAACCGGAAGCAATATTATAAAAAAGAAAATAAACGGGCTTGAGCTAGAATTAGTTTGTGCGGACAAAGCTGAATTGAATGAAGAAATATCCCGGCTAAATAAAAATAAAAAGAAAGTTCATGATATTTCTCTTGAGAAAACAATTGATATACTTGATAAATGTGCAAGGCTGTGGCTGAACGATAATTACATGTCGGAGCACCTGGATATTCTGTCGAAAATAGTTAATCAAAGTCCGGAGCTTGTCAAAAGCGAACTACAGGGTTCGTTTTCAATGCTTCTAAGAGAAAATGTGGAGAAAATGATAAAGGAGGAACTTTGCTTTCCGGAAATTCTGGACAGCTGGGTGAAGACTGGTTACGGCTATGTAAAAAGGCAGCCTAGAGGAACTGTTTTTCACAATATTTCAGGAAACGCTTTTATAGTAATTCCTGTCAGTCTGTCAATGGGTCTTCTGACTAAAAATTGCAATCTTGTAAAAGTATCAGGTGACGAACCGTATTTTGCATATGCATTTTACAAAAGCTTATGTGAAATAGATACAAGCATTGCTGACAGACTGTCTGTGGTTTATTTTGATAGCAGCCAACCTGATATATATGAAACTGTAATAAAAGGCTGCAACAATGTAATCCACTGGGGCGGTGAGGAGTCTGGAAAAAGTATTGCAGGCATCTGTGCAAAATATGGCGTGGATCTTATTTCACATGGTGCCAAGATCAGCTTTGAGGTTATCGATCAGACGGAAGATATTCAGAAAACCGCACAGAATGTTGCAACAGATATTGTAGTGTGGGAGCAAAAAGCCTGCCTTTCTCCACGAGTTGTCTTTGTTAACAGGAATCTGGATGTTATGGAATTCTCACAGTCCCTTGCAGGTGCATTGAATAATCTTGCAACTGTTTTCCCCAAAGCTTACCTTGCTCCGTGGAATTCGATGAAAACCATACAGGACAGGCAATATTGTACACTGAAATACGGATTAAAAAACAAAGTTGAGATGTTTTCTTCGTTTAATGCCGACTACACGGTTATACTTAATAATGGAATGCCTGATAAAGAAGATATGGACAAATGTTTTTACAGATTTGTGTTCGTTTGTCCATATGAAAATATAACCGAGGTATATAGGTATGTAGAATGTAATATCCGGGATTATCTGCAGACAATGGGATACTGCGGAAACAATGAGGATTTTATTGAAGATATGGCAAGGCTAGGTGTGAGCATTATTACACCTCCCGGTGAAATGTCAATGCATCGTCCCGGAACATCACATGACGGTATTTTCAATTTACAGGAGCTGACATATGCGGTAAGCCGCCAGCTATAAAAAATTATGAAAAAACAGGTGATCTATTATGGATATAAATGGTAAAAAAGTCATATTAACCGGCGCTTCCTCCGGTATAGGAAAGGAAGTATTAAAGGAACTTTCAAAATATGATGCCGACATAATCGCAGTAGCCAGAAATGTAAATAACATACCCCAATTTAATAATAGAATCATTACTTATTCATGTGATGTTTCAAACAAAGAAAATATTGATATGCTGTTTGAGTATGCTACCAAAACCCTTGGCAAAATTGATATTTTTATTGCAAATGCCGGATTCGCCTACTGTGAAGAGATACAGGAGGCCGATTGGGAACATATCGAAAAAATATATCAGACAAATGTGATTTCTCCACTCTATTCACTGGAAAAAATGAAGGTAATGAATGTGGGCAGAGAGTATTCGGTTGTAATTACATGTTCAGCTGTCAGCAAAGTTGCTTTGCCGGGGTATTCACTGTACTGCTCCACCAAAGCAGCTGTCCATTCATTTGGTGACGTTTACAGATATGAAAATAATGACAAGGGGCATCTTTCACTCGTTTACCCTATTGCCACCGAAACCAACTTTTTCAAAAACGCCGGCAATAAAGCCCCTGTCCCATGGCCTGTACAATCCGCGGACAAGGTAGCCAAAGCAATGGTTAAGGGAATCCTGAAAGACAGAAGATTTGTTTACCCCTCAAAATTGTTTACACTTTTGAATGTACTGAACAGGTTTTTTCCGTTCTTATATCATTTTTATTCGCTACGTAATTCTTCAAAGTTTAGAAAATGGGTTGGAATGGAGTGCCGGGACATTGGTAAATCATAGTTTTTCATTCAGACTAAACAAGGGCTTTCCAGCGGGGCGTAAAGACTAATGTCCCGTTGGAAAGCCCTATGAAAGGTCTACTGGTAAACGGCCATGTTACCTTTATACAATTTTTACTTTTGGGTTTTCATAAATGCCTCTGCAATTTTTACTGTTTCAGCCATGGATATTGGTTTATCGTCTATTGAGACAATCGAATAGGTAGAACACTTCGTTGACCAAAATAATGCATGTGCTGTTTTCTTTCCCAATGGCTTTTGGGTCATGTCTTTGCCATTGTAATCAGTAAAAGATTTAACTATCCACTGTGCTTTTATATTACCGACTTTTGTTTGTGCAACTTCTGAAATATCGTCATTCTTTGAGAATACTTTAATAACTGTATCCATGATAGCAATATTAAAGATATTTCCTTTACCATCTTTGTAAGTACACGCAACACTTCTGTATGGCAGATATTCATGAAGACTGTTAAAAGCATTTTCTTCATTAATAGCCTCTTCAGTAACATCTTTTATTGTGTCAAAGGTTTCATAACTTAGTGTCTTATTAAAGGCAACTACCTCGGCTTTGTTCTGTAAATTAAAATCTCCGTTAAATGTTTCAGGAATACGAATCTTAATTCCCATTTTTTCCGATAGTTGTTCATCACTTAAGTCGGTGGTTTTGTTAAGACATGGGTTAATAAGAACTTCATTAGCAGGCCTTTCAACAACATTATTGTCCTTATCCATAATAAATACTGTTTTAATATTATTAATTACTTCTACAGCCATAGCTCTTGCATTTTCTGATGCAGCAAATGTTACAATCAAAAAAACTAAAGCTATAACTGCAGCTACAGCATATTTTCTAAAGCCGGTATAAAGGTTTTTCTCCTTTTTCCTCTTTCTAACTTCTAAAAGAATATCCTGAATGTTATTCTCAGATACTGTTATCTCATTAGCTGTATCCGTAATATTTTTTTTTATTATATTATCAAATAGTTGATTATTCTCCAACTGCATCGCTCCTCTCATTTACAATATATTAAACCTATCTTCTTGATCATCATGAAATACAACATTGAGCTCGCTATAAAGCTTTTTTCTTGCATTATGGAGTCTGGATTTTACAGTTCCTGATAAACACCCCAGCACCTTAGCTATCTCTTCAACTGTCATATCATTATAGTAATGCAATATAGCAACTGTTTTCAGGGGCAAACTCAGTTTGTCCAGAGCACTCCTTACTGCCATTCTAGTCTCACTTCTATGTATTCCACAATCAAAATCGGATTCTGTACTTAAGTCCTCAATATTTCTATCAGCAACAGAAATAACCTGATTGTGTCTTTTTACCATCCTTCGACCAGTCCTTATTAAGATCTTATAAAACCACACATCAAAGGCTTCCGGGGCTTTTAATTTTTTTATACACAGAAAACACTGAATAAATGTTTCCTGAACAATATCGTCTGCGATACCTTTATGTCCTGCAATAAGATAAGCCGTACCAAGGGCATTCTTACTGTACAAACTGTATATCTCACTAAAACTATCTAAGTCACCACGCTGACAGCGCTCAATAAGTTCTTTATCTCCCAAAATCTTTCCCCTTTCTACTTAATAGGAGCTCCTTTATAATAAGAGTGTAAGTTGTAATATGAAAGGTTCACTATATGCCAAAATTTATTAAATAAAATAATAAAAACTAAATGTTCGCATTACCTGTTCCAGAAATAAAAATCCAGAAACACCTACAAAAATAGGCATTCCTGGATTCAATATTTTTTCTGTAACTTAGGTATATAATCTCTATAAATTATCTCCGAAATCCGCTTTAAACTTTGCAACCAGTTCATTCTGCCAATCTGAAGCTGTTGCCAGTTTACCAAAGAAGAAACGTAATATTGGGGGTTCTTCCACAAAGGTTAGGCCACCAACCAATTTACGGTTTTCATATAGCCAGCGAATTCGATCAATAGCATAATTGACTTGTGAAAGAGTAAATACGCGTCTAGGCATTGCTAGTCGTAAAAGTTCCATGTTAGAAAATGTTTCATTTCCATTTTCATCTCTCTGCTCCGAAATTGTTCCTCTTTCCATTCCACGCACACCACTCACTAAATAAAGTGCCGAAGCAAGCGCACCTGCAGGATATTGACTTTGAGGAACATGTGAAAGAAATTCCATGGCATTTATATGACATCCCAAACCACCTGCCGGAGTTACGACGGGTACACCATATTTTTTAAGTTCATTAACCATGTATTCAATAAACTGAGGTCCTTGATTAATCATATTCTCATCCATAGTTTCATCAAGACCCACTGCGATTGCCTCCATTTCACGAACAGACATACCTCCATAGGTTAAAAAGCCCTCATAAAGCGTTACTAGCTCACGAAGTTTTAAATATATATCCTTATCATTAGTGCAAATCCCACCCCCACGAGCACATCCAAGCTTACGTGCAGAAAAATAAATTACGTCGGATAGATCGGCCATAGCACGGGTAATTTCTCTTATGCTCATATTTTTGCAGACTTCTTCACGGGTTTTAATAAAATACAGATTGTCTGCTAATAGACTTGCATCCAATACTAACATTATGTCAAAATCTTTACAGATAGTATGTACTTCTTTCATATTTTGAAGTGAGAAAGGCTGTCCGCCTATAAGGTTTGTACCTGCTTCCAAACGAACAAAGGCAATTTTTTCAGCACCATGTTTTTTAATTGTTGCTTTCAGCTTTTCAACATCCATATTGCCTTTAAAAGGATATTCGCTGGTAACATTTAAACCTTCATCAATAATTATTTCTTCTACTGTACCACCATTTAAATAAACATGAGCTTTTGATGTTGTAAAGTGATAGTTCATAGGAATTACTGAGCCTTGCTTCACAAATCCCTGAGAAAGTATATTTTCACAGGCTCTTCCCTGATGTGCAGGAAGAAAATATTTTTTACCAAAGATTTCAGTGATTCTGTTTTCCAGTTTTGAAAAAGTCTCAGAACCAGCATAACTATCATCAGCCTCCATCATGGCCCCCAGCTGCCTATCACTCATTGCATTTACTCCGCTGTCAGTAAGCATGTCCATAAAAACATCACGGTTTTTTAATAAGAACGTATTATTTCCTGCTTCTTTAATAGCTTCCAAGCGACGTTCAATAGACACAAGATTTAATTTCTGCACAATTCGTACCTTATGCATTTCTAAAGGGACATTTCCACCGTAATAAAACTTTACATTAGACATTCACTAATCACTCCTGTTTATTATTTTATAAATCTCTTTAGCTGATATTATGATTTATAACGCAGAAGTAAAAAATAAATCATTCGAAATCAAAATACCCTGTACATAGGATATTTGAAAAGAAAAGTTCTCTTTATTTCAATTTGTACAACTAAAATAACAACGAAGTAAAATTATAGCCAATTCATATGAACATAACTTACTAAAAACTTAAAGCTTAACTTAAATGACTTTTTCTACCGTGCTACCATGCTACCATACTACCATGCCATTTGTATATTTTATAATAATTTGTAATAATATTCAATATTATCTTTTTGTTTGCAATTTGGGAAATTGTAGGATTACAATACATGTGTGACAATTAGTAAAAAAATAATGCGGAAAGTGCATCCATAGTGTATGTTTAAGTTACCACACAAAAATATACATTAGGAGGATACATTTCCGCATGAACAGCAT
>JAEYNY010000162.1 GCA_023412275.1 Bacillota bacterium | reverse complement strand
CCGATTACTCGATGGTTTTTCTTTGGTGCGGACGGTGGGACTTGAACCCACACGGTCTCCCATACGCCCCTCAAACGTACGCGTCTGCCAGTTCCGCCACGACCGCATCTATTAAATTTCTGTGTTTTCGCTGCTGCATTCCGCATCAGCAAGTATGATTATACTAGCTACTATTAAGGTTGTCAATACAATATTTCAAAAAAAATTAATAAATTATATTACCATAACACAATGTAAATAAATTATTTATTTTACGCAAAATATGTTGAAGAGAAATGCTACGACTGGTACAATACTATTTAATGACACAAACAAAAAAGGAGAGTTATACGTGGGTCTATTTAGTGCAAATTACAATAAGCCGGGACCTGGGGTTGATAAAGATGCACCTCCAAAACCGCGATTTTTCACATTCTTTGAGGTATTAAAAAGGAAATTCTGGCATCTTATAAAGATTAACTTTTTGTACGTTCTATGCAATATACCCGCTTTGCTATTGGCATTATATGTTTCAACCGTTTATCTACAGAAAATTAATATAGATAATGCAGGATTAAGCGATTTTTATATCAGGGTATTCCTTGCAGTTATTATGATTTTTTTATCTGTAGTAACAATTGGGCCCGTACAAGCAGGTTTCACTTATATTATGAGAAATTATTCCAGAGAACAACATGCATTTATATGGTGGGATTTTAAGGAAAATTTTATCAAGAACTTTAAACAAGGTATGATTATAACAGGGATTGATTTTGTTGTAATGTATGTTTTGGGTATAGCATTGAATTTCTATCTTAGTACCCAAGGAATACTTGCAACAGCGGCATCAGCCTTTGTATTTCTATCAATAATAGTTTATTGCATTATGCATTTATATTTATACCCAATGTTGGTAACTGTAAAATTAAGTATAAAAAATCTTTATAAAAATGCTTTTATATTTTCGCTTATAAAGCTATTACCAAACATACTGTTTTTAGTATTAAACGTTTTAATAGCATATGCAACTTTCTATAACCCTATCATTGGAGCAGTATTATATTTATTAATTACTCCTAGCTTCATTGGACTTATGAATAATTTCTTCGTTGATCCTACTATAAAGAAATATGTGGTAGAGCCTATGCAACCTGAAATAGAGGATGAAGAAGAAGATTCAGATGACGATAGCGGTGAAGGTTTTTATAAAAAAGAACTTCCCGAAGGAAAAGAATAAAATTTTTATAATTAAAATAATTTAAAAAAGGACATGATGCATTTTGCGTCATGTTCTTTTTTTATTAATTCAAATAAAAACTGATAAAAAGGTAAACATAAATAAATGAAATCCAAATTAAAAAATGAGTAGGTATAAGCGAGAATATATGTTTAAGGAAATAGTTATATTAGTTGCTGCTTGGATATTAATAATTATAACGTTAATAGTCTTTGTCACAAAAGATAAAATAAGGCATGCTCAGGTTATATTCTTTTTTAAACAACTTGTTACCTGGCTTTTTGGACTAATAACGGTTGAATTGAGACTTATAGAGTATCCTGTAAGATTATTTTCCTATGCAAACAGAACAAGCTTTTCCTTTGAATATTTTATATACCCGTCAATTTGTGTTATTTTCAATTTACATTACCCTAAAGACAGCAGTAAAAAAAAGCAGTTTTTATACTTTTTTTGTTACTGTACTGGAATGACAATTTTTGAGGTGTTATGTGAGACATACACCGACCTAATTGAATATATCCACTGGACTTGGTACTGTTCATGGATTACATTTTATATAACACTGTACATTTCCAGAAAGTACTACCTTTGGTTTTTCAAAATTAAAACAACTTGACTTTTTGAAGGAAATATTGCATAATAACCAAGTCAATTAAATATTTTTTATAATGAAAACGACACATGTGGTGCTTTGCACGTAAATCTGATTACGGTACAAAGTGTTACAATGTGTTTTTTTATTGTCCAAAACTAATATGAAGAAAGGAAGTTTTTATGCCAACAACAAAGTTTCAGTTGTTCTTCATACAGCCTTTTGTTAGATTCATTTTTGGTGTAATCTTAAGAGTGAAGACAAAGATTGATACAGATGTTGATGTAGAATCTACTGAATTAAATTGGGATTCAAATTAACAAGAATTTAACTATTTCAAAATACTAAATTAATAAGAAAGATGTAAAATAATTACAAACCTTATTCATAGGGTACATCCTTTTAACGGCTCCGTGCATAACGGAGCTTAATTGTTATTAATTCAGAAAAACAACAGGAGGGTTGCTGTATGGCCTGGAGTACTTGTCCTAAATGTAATAATCATAATTTTGAGGTTGTTGAAAAATCTTTGGTTGGAATCAATTTTAATTTGTCATTTGTTCAGTGCTTGGTATGTGGTACTGTTGTTGGAGTGACAGAAAGTAATAATTTTGATAACAGGCTTAAGGAGTTGGAAAACAAGTTAAGTGGCTTATCCGATAAAATGAGTAGTTAATGAAGCGTAGTACGGCCGAGAGGGGGCTTGTCAGTCCGACTTATGGATGACAGACCCCTTTAATGCATTTTCCGTATTTCCCCTACATTGATTTTAAATGGAAGTAATGGTAAAATAAAGACAAGTTAACTTATCTATAATCTACCCTATAAAAATTCCCCAATACACGTCAAAGAGTGCTAAAACTTAAATCTCTGTTAACTTCTATGAATATTTATGATTAATACAAAATTTGTAATATATTTCAGATTGATAGTACTAAAATGTCAAAAATAATTCTTGGGAGGAGTATGTATGAAAAGGAAAATCTATTTATTATTAGTATTAATGCTAATTCTCAGTGCATTTAGCTTCAGCGCTATTCAAGCAGCCACGATATACGGTGACGTTGACTCCAGTGGTACTGTGGATTCTCTTGATTTTGCGGCAATGAAATCACATTTGCTTGGGGTTAAAAGCATTACAAACATTACTGCTGCGGATGTAGACGGTGATGGCAGTATTACAGCTCTTGACATTGCTTTATTCAAAAAATATCTGTTGGGTCAGATATCCAAATTTCCGGTTGATTCAGTAGCTCAGCCGAAATTTCATTGTTTCTTATTGTTAGGTCAGTCAAATATGGAAGGGTATCCCAAGGCTCAGGCTTCTGATAAAGTAGAAGACCCCCGGGTACTTGTATTAGGATATGATAATAATCCTACTCTGGGAAGAGTAACAGATCAGTGGGATATAGCTTGTCCTCCACTGCATTCAACATATCAGGGTGCAATCGGCCCTGGTGACTGGTTTGCAAAGACCATTGTAGAAAAAATACCTGCCGGTGATACTATAGGGTTGATTCCTTGTGCTATTAACGGCGAGAGAATCGAGACTTTTCTAAAGTCAGGCGGAAGTAAATATAGCTGGATTATTAACCGCGCAAAACTCGCTCAGCAAAAGGGAGGAGTAATAGAAGGTATTCTCTTCCACCAAGGTGAATCAAATAATGGA
This sequence comes from Bacillota bacterium, assembly GCA_023412275.1. Classification (GTDB taxonomy): domain Bacteria; phylum Bacillota; class Clostridia; order Acetivibrionales; family DSM-1351; genus Ruminiclostridium. Next base: position 11,002 of record JAEYNY010000162.1, on the reverse strand, counting down.
GACACTACTTGGCCAGGTAAGGTAAATACATTGGTAGAAGACCTCAAAAAAGATCTTAACCTGGGCGATATTCCTTTTATTGCAGGAGAATTGCTTTACAGTGGCAGTTGTGCAGGACATAATACACTGGTTAATAAATTGCCTTCTATTGTAAAGAATTGTTCTGTAGTATCTGCAAGCGGCTTGGTTGTTGATCCTTCGGATACACAGTGGAAGCTTCATTTTGGACACGATTCACAAGTAACACTGGGTAAGAGGTATGCTGAAAAGATGATTCAAGCTCTAGGCTGGTAAATTTTTTATAGTAGTTAACTTGTAAAGGTTTATTTAGTACTATCAATCTGAATGAAATATTTTTTTAAATTGGCTTGCAGACGGGGCTTTATATTTATAATATAAAAGGAGATGGTACATAGTTGTTGAAGTTAATAAACAGAACTTTTTCGTTTATTATATCTCTTACATTAATACTTATGTTGATACCTAATAATTACACTACTTCAGCTGCACAAACGGACAGACAACTGGCAGACGATGCAATAGCATATGGGGACTGTAATAATGACTCAAATATAGATGCTCTGGATTTAGCAGTGTTAAAGCAAAATATATTGAATCAGAGTGACAAATATAATAACATTATGGACTTAAACCAAGATAATGCAGTGGATGCAATTGATTATTCAATAATGAAGCAATACTTATTGGGAAAAGTCGGCAAATTACCTTATAACCCATCACAACCCACAACTAAATGGGTTGGTACATGGACAGCGGCACAACAATTGACTGAACCTGCTAATATGCCTCCAAGTCCGGGATTATCTAATAATACACTTCGTCAGATAGTGCATGTATCAATCGGTGGGAATCAATTAAGAATGAAATTTTCAAATCAATATGGGAGTACACCTGTTACCATGAATTCTGTTCATTTGGCCGTATCAACAGGTGGAAGCACAATTCAAACCGGCACAGACAAGGCATTGACTTTCGAAGGGAAAGAAGCAGTCACAATTCCAGTCGGTGAAACCGTTAGTTCAGATGTTGTTAATTTTAGTATATCAAATCTTGAAAACATTGCCGTTACAATATACTTCGGCAGTGTGCCGTCAGCATTAACAGGCCATCCGGGCTCCAGGACAATATCTTATATTCAGACCGGAAATGGTATTAATAATTTGAGTATGCCTACGGCAGTTACTACCGAACACTGGTATATTATAGCCGGAATAGATGTAATTACCGATGATTCATCTAAAGGGATAGTTGCTTTGGGCGATTCTATTACTGACGGCAGAGGGTCCACCTCAAATGCAAACAATAGGTGGACTGATAACCTTTCACGTCGTTTACGAGGTAATCCTTCTACGTCAAATATTTCGGTGCTTAACCAGGGAATAGGCGGAAATGCAGTACTTTCAGGAGGATTAGGGCCAACTGCACTTTCCAGATTCCAACGTGATGTACTGGAGCAAAGCGGGGTACGATTTCTCATCTTATTTGAAGGTGTCAATGATATAGGGCCAAGTTCTTCTGTATCAGTAGCAACGAACCTAATAGATGCCTATAAAGAACTTATCAGTAAGGCACATTCCCAAAATATCCTTGTATATGGAGCTACAATTACGCCCTTTGGTGGCTCGCAATACGATAGCAACATACATGAACAGGCAAGACAGACAGTAAATAGCTGGATAAGAACAAGCGGTCAATTTGATGCAGTGATAGACTTTGATGCTGCAGTAAAAAATCCAAACGACCAAACAAGGCTGCTAAGTACATTTGATAGCGGAGATCATTTGCATCTTAGTCCGGCTGGTTATGAAAAAATAGCAGAGGTCATAGATATTAATCTTTTTACCCGATAAATTGCTCCCTTGCGGCTATATTCTAATTATTTACAATATTAGCAAACATATGTATATTAGTAGTATACAGATTGTTTTTTAGGAGGGGGAAATATGATTAGAAAGATAACAGTTTTATTTATGGTTATGCTTGCCATGCTTATTTTAGGCACTTCTGTAGCCTTCGCTGATATTAGCATAATCAATAACGGAACAAATTTCGGTGGAGTACAGGCACATGGTGGGAGTATCATCAAGGTTGGCGATACATACTATTGGTATGGAGAAAACCGTGATACAAATAATCTGTTTGTGTCAGTCAAGGTTTACTCGTCTACAGATCTGGTAAACTGGGTAGATAGAGGCAATGCTTTATCCAGGACATCTGCGACAGAGCTCAACTCCTGCAATATTGAAAGACCGAAAGTTATGTACAATGCCTCAACCAATCAATATGTAATGTGGATGCATTACGAAAACGGTAGGGACTATTCATTGGCAAGGGCAGCTGTAGCATACAGTACAAGTCCCACAGGGCCATTTACTTATTTCGGAAGTTTCAGACCAAATAATAATATGTCAAGAGATTGTACTACCTTTGTAGACACTGACGGTACAGGTTATTTTATCTCTGCTGCAAACGAAAATGCTGATTTAGTAGTATACAGACTGACTTCTGATTATAAATCAATAGCTTCTCAAGAAGTAACTCTTTGGCCGGGACAACAAAGAGAAGCTCCATGTATGTTTAAACGTGACAATACATATTATCTGATAACCTCCGGATGCACGGGATGGAGCCCAAACCAGCAGAAATACGCTACTTCCACGTCAATATCCTCAGGATGGACGGGCTTAACCAATATTGGAAATGGAACCTGCTATGATTCTCAGGGGGCGTGTGTTTTTCCGATAGGACAAAATTTTGTTTACCTTACCGATAGATGGGCAGGTGCGTGGGGAGGAAAAGTCAGTGATTCTTCATATCTGATGATGCCTTTACTATTTAATGGAACATCGGTATCTCTGAACTATACTGATACAGTGAAGGTTGTCGCAGAATTTGGTGCCATTGCTAATGATTATCGAAAGTATACTTTCGAAGGAGTGCTGACAAACGCTGATCCTTATCAATGGAATGTAAGTCAACCTTCATCAACTGATATACAGGTTCTTTCAGTAGATGGAGATAAGGCTCTTCAGATGTCAGACAGTACAACATCTAACTATTGCTATGCCTACAAGGATTTTCCTGAAAAAAAAGGTATAGTTACATTAAATGTGAGCTTTAAATATGCAAATACCGGGAGATGGGATAGAATCAGATTTTACAATGGAACCAATATAGGAATAGATATTATAAATTTTGAAGAAGGGATTGGTTGGCTTACCGGAACTTCTACAAGAAATGTAATACAAACGATTTCTGCAAACACGTGGTACAATTTAAAAGTTGTTGCCGATACCTCAACTCAGAAATTTGATGCATATATTAATGATATTCTGATAAAATCAGGTTGCCCATTTACAGGTTCCGTTGCTCAGTTTGACAGAATTGCCTTGGACACCGGAAACAGTTTTACAAATACAGCCGTATATGATGATATAATCATTAATTAAAATACCTACAAAAGAACTGATTGTTGTAGCATAAAAAATACAGCAGTCAGTTCTTTTAATTTGGACTAGGAATTTGTTTTTTCGTACAATATCTCTCCAATAATGGTGGCATACAGATTACCTTCGCTTTTCTTTAGCCTTGTAATCAAATCTTTTATAAACGTGTCACCTTTTGATAGTCTTGTTTTCATATTGATTTTAATTGCTTCTAAGCCCTCAGCAGCAGAGCTGTAATCTTTAAAGACTCTCTCTTCCACTAAGTCTGAATATACATAGGTGTTAAGAGAATCTCCCTTTAACCTGATCCAGATACCGTTGCTATTATTTTCTATAAATTTTCCTTCACAAATAAGCCCGTCTTTTATATCTATATAGAAAAGCTTCTCGTTTTCAGTAAATATATTATTCATAAAAACCGTCCTTTGAATATTATTTGTATAAATATATATTATTCTAATTATATAAAAACTTTCTCATATTTTGAGTATATTTGCAAAAATTACTTCGGATACCTTTTTTAAAATATTCTTATACTAATTACAACTAAAAAGAGATTAAGGTGAAGAATATGAGTAAAAAGAAAGGTTTTATGAAGACTCTGTTTTCTTATATAACGTATAAAGAAAAAAAACCTGAAAAACAATTTTATATTCCTGAAATAGATAATGAAGATACTAAAGCCGAGGAAGAAAAAAATACTACCATGAAACGAGAAAGTCCAAAAAGCAGAAGGATAAAGAGGCCGGTTCCCGTTTCAGATTCAAGTAAAGAAAATAAGCCTGAATATGAAAAGGCTGACGATGAGAAAATTTCTATAAACATTGAAGAAAACATAAAGTATATAAATCATAAATTTAATTCCCCTGTTAATAAGGATATTGTTATAAGGGAGTTAACGGTTGCAAAAAAGTACAAAGCATTTATTGCATATATTGACGGAATGGTTGACAGGATAACCATAAACAACTTTATCTTAAGAGCGCTAATGGTAAACGACGTTAAATTCGATGAAGATTCCGATGATAAATGCAAGCTGGATTTTATATTGTCTAACATATTGCAGACCAACCAGGCAAAAAAGGTAGAAAGTCCCGATGAATTCATGTACGAAATACTTTCAGGGAACACTCTTCTGTACATTGACGGGTGCGATTTTTATATAACCAATGAAACAAAGGGTTATGACAAAAGGGGAGTAGAAAAACCTCTTATAGAAGGAGTAGTTCTTGGACCCCAGGAAGCATTTAATGAAACTTTAAGAACAAATATAACACTTATAAGAAAATTAATAAAGAATAATAATCTTACAACTGAGTTTATAAAGGTTGGAAATGTAAACAAACAGTTATGTGCAATTGTTTCAATAAAGGGAATAACCAATCCTGCAATAGTAGAAGAGGTAAAGAGAAGAATAAAAAACATCAAAAGCGATATGGTGCTTGGTGACGGTGTTCTGGAACAGTTCATAGAAGACAACCCATTTTCAATTGTACCAACCGTATTAAGTACTGAAAGGCCTGACCGAACCGCAGCTCATATACTGGAAGGAAAGGTAGCAATACTTACCGAAGGAGCACCCTTTGCAAAGATTGTGCCGGTAACTCTCCCCACACTAATGCACAGTCCAGAGGATTCATATATGCGTTGGCCATATGGCACTTTAATAAGGATAATCAGGTTTTTAGCTGCGTTTATTGCTACATTATTACCGGGAATTTACGTTGCCATTACTAATTTCCATCAGGAAATGATACCTACTGAGCTTCTTATTGCTATAGCAAAGGCAAAAGAGAATGTACCCTTTCCAACAATAGTTGAAGTAGTATTAATGGAATTATCCTTTGAACTTATAAGGGAGGCCGGAATAAGAATTCCGGGTATAATCGGTAACACACTGGGTATAATCGGTGCGTTGATTCTGGGACAAGCGGCTGTTCAGGCTAATATCGTAAGTCCGGTTTTGATAATTGTTGTTTCTGTAACAGGACTTGGTAACTTTGCAATACCAAATTACAGTCTGGCACTTGCAGCGAGATTGTCACGTTTCTGCTTTATTGTTTTGGGAGCATTATTGGGATTTTATGGAATAAGTATTGGGATTGCTTTGTTTGCTATACTGCTTACCAATATTAAATCATTTGGAGTACCGTTTTTTGCTCCAATTGCCCCGAAAACAAAAGAAAGTAGTGACTTATTCTTTAAAAAACCTGCATGGCAGCAAATTTATAGACCGGATTATGTGAATGCATTAAAACAGAAAAGACAAGCCAAAATATCGAGACAGTGGACGAAGGAAGAACCGAAATATAGCTACGAAGGGGATGAAGATGATGAATAAAGAAGGAAAATTCGGGACAGCAGAGGCAATTTACCTGATGACTCTTGTAATAGCATCAAAAACCTTTTATACAAGTATACGTGTTATGATAAAGAACACAGGAACAGCTGCATGGTATATGACTCTTGTATCATGTATAACAAGTATAATATTTTTTCTTCTGATATCATCGGTTATGAAAAGATTTCCGGGCAAAAACCTGGTTGAAATATTTGAACTTGTTATAGGTAGATTTTTTGGAAAGATATTAACGCTTTTATTTTCAGTATATTATGTTTACTATGCGGGCTCCAGTCTCAGGGAGTTCCTGGAAATGATAAAAGCATATAATCTGCCATATACGCCCCCAAGTTTAATAATTTTTGCTTTCATGGCCGTAGTTGTAGTTTTGGCGTATATAGGGTTGGAAGGTATAGCCAGGTTGGCATCAGTTAGTTTTTATCCCATATTTATAGGAATTGCTATAATTCTCTTTCTTGCATTCCCTTATTATAATGTAAGAGCTATATTTCCAATCGGTGGCTATGGTATTACAGAAACAATAAAATCAGGTTTTTTAAGAAGCTCGGCATATGATGAAGTAATCATTTTGGCATTTATAATAAACTCGATTAACGGTGTAAAGACATTTAAGAAAGTTGGAGTTTATAGTATTATTATCTCCGGTGTTGCTTTTGCATTTACATGTTTATGTAATATAATGGCCTTTGACTATACAATGGCCAGCGAAAATGTATCTGACCTTTTCCAGTTGGCCAGAATCATATATTTTAGCAGATTCTTCCAAAGAATTGAATCAATATTTCTTTTTATCTGGATTATTGCATCCCTAATAACTGTTGGACTTGCATTCTACATTGCAATTAGTATTTTTTGCAAAGCATTTAAGATTAGTAATCACAGACCGTTGATATTACAATTTGCATTCTTAACATATATGGTGACCTTGTTACCTGAGGGTCTTATAGAGCTTGCAAAAACAAATATTGTAATTATGCGTGAATATAGCATGATATTTATTTATGGAATACCGATACTGGTTTTATTTATCTCCGTAATCTTCGGCAAAAAGGGGGATAGGCAATGTTTAAAGTCAGCAAAGTAATTGCTTTATTAATTACATTTGTATATATTTTAACAGGTTGTACGACAGATAGTAAAAATATTGATGATCAGGCATATGCAATAATGATTGGGATTGATAAGGGAGTAGATAATAAAATAAGGGTGACTGTTCAATTTCCCACATACAAGGGAGGTGGAAACGGAAGTTCTTCAGGTGCCGGAGGAGGGGGAGGAAAAAGTGAAGAAAAAGAATCCGGTCAGGTAGACGGTACAGTCGTTACAACAATAGAATGTTCAACAGTATTGGAAGGAATAAATTTACTAAATACTTCAACTTCAAGACATATATCTCTTGTCCACTGTAAGGCAATTATTTTCTCAGAACAATTAGCATATGAGGGGATAAACTTATACTTGTCTGATTTTGCGAGATTCAGAGAAACCAGACGTATTGCAACTATAGGTGTATGCAGGGGAAAAGCAGAAGAGTATATATTGGAGAATAAAACCCTGATAGGTGAAAATATTTCCAAATCGATAGAACTTTCATTTTCACAGTCAAAAAATTCGGGATTATTTCCTATGGTTGGATTTACAAATTTCTACAAGAGTACTATATCATCTTATTCTCAGGCATATTCTCTTTATATGGGAATAAACAATTTTAAGAACTTGAAAAATGAAAATAAAGGGCAAGATCCTCCACTTAAAACCGATGAGCAATACTATCCTGGAGAGGTTCCTAAAAAAGGTAATATAAAACAAGAGAATATTGGGGCAGCCGTATTTAATGGCGACAAGCTAACCGGTACCCTGAATGCAGATGAGACCCGTTATTTTATGATGGTAATAAACGAGTTCAAACATGGAATTTTAACTATTGAGGACAAAAAGCATCCTGGATTGGCTATACCCTTTGATTTACGTCCGGGAAGAAAGACTGATATTAAGGTAAGGTTTGACAAAAGTACACCCGTAATTGATGTAAATCTTAATATTGAAGCTGACATAGTTGGGATACAAAGCGGTATGCACTATGAAAGCCTGGATAAAATTAAAGAATTAAACGGGTTGTTAAAGGATTCTATAGAAGAGGGAGTAAGAAAAACCGTAGAAAAAGTTCAGAAGGAAATGGGAACCGATATTTTTGGTTTTGGTTATTATGCCTCAAGCAAATTCTTGACAATAAACGATTTTGAAAAATATAACTGGTTATCACATTTTATAGATGCAAAGATAAATATAAGCGTGTATACCAATGTAAGAAGAACCGGGCTTATGGCTGAAAGTATGCCGGTAAGATACCGTACTAAAACTGAAAAATAGGAGTAGGAGATATGATATATATATTGATGTTTTTAATGCTATTAAGCGGATATTATACATTTACTTTCGGAATCAGCCAGATTAAACGTAAAAGCAGGCTGGGAGGCTTTAGTACAATTGTTGTTGCGGTACTTGGTACAATAGTCCCAATGGTTATTTTGTATATGAAAAATAAATAAAGATATACAGCCGTTAAATTGGAGGTAATATGAGAAAAGAAAGACGATGGAAAAACTCAACAGTAGCTATTACACGAAATGCTAATGAGGTAATTGCTATAAAAGAAGCTGTTGAACTCCTACAGGTTCTACCCGCAATTGGTAAAGAGGATGTTGTTGTTATTACTCCTAACTGGGTAAATAATAAAAAAAGTCCTGATTCAGGGGTAGTTGTGGGGCCTGAAAGTTTAAGACAAATTATATCTTTAATAAAGCAAAGGCAACCCAAAAGAATTGTAGTTGCAACCGGTACGGCAGATGGAGAAACTGCTGATGTAATGAACAATGTCGGGTTTGGAGACGTAATAAGAGATGAAGGAGTAGAGTTTATTGACCTTAACCATGGACCATTTATACGTATAAACCTCAACCATTCTGTTGTTACATCCACCGATATAAATAAACTTCTGGAAGAGGTTACAGTACTCATCTCTTTTACACAGCTAAAACAACATGAAGAGGCAACAATATCTGCTGCTATTAAAAACATAGCATTGGGTTGGCCGCCGGCAGACGAGCATGGTCATCCAAAGAAAAACTGTGGAATTCATAAGGAGCTTCATGGCTTCATATCAGCAATGGCTGAGCAAATACCTATTGACTTATCAATAGTAAGTGCTAGTCCGGCAATGATTGGAACAGGTCCTACAAAAGGTATAGCCAGACATACAGGACTGGTGGTTGCAGGGTGCGATCCGGTAGCAACAGATACTGTGGCAGCACGGCTTATGGGTTTTAAGCCTCAGGCAATACGATATTTATTCGAATGCAGTAATAAAAAAATTGGTGAGAGTGATATTGAGAAAATCACTATTGAGGGAATACCGTTGGTAGAGGCAGAAAACATATTCAGTCAGGCTGCATACGGAGATGGTCTTTCGGTAGACAAAGGATAAAATATTAAAAGGAGATACTATATGAAAAGTATAATACCAAATATATCAGTAGATAATTGCCAAGAAGCTATGGAGTTCTACAAAAATGTTTTTGGCGGGGAACTTAAAAATATTAAAATTGCGGATAAACAAGAAATGTTCAAAGGACATGAAGGTAAGGTAATGCATTCAGAACTATATATGGGTGAAAATTGTATCATGTATTTTACGGACATTTTTGGAAATAAAACACAAGGCACTAATATTCAAATGATACTTGGAATGGATTCCAAGCAGGAAATAGAGAAGGTATATGCTGACCTTATAAAGGAAGGAAAGGCAGAGTATGAACTTCAGAAGACCTTTTGGGGAGCTTACCATGCTGTAGTAAGAGATAAGTATGGGATAACATGGGGATTGGATTATAATGAAAATAGCTAACAAATTAAAAACACCCGAAAATTTACGGTAACCGAATTTTTCGGGTGTTTTATAAAAGACAGTTCAAAATTACTTAAATTCTTTTGCAAGGGCTTCAAAGGCTGGCAGAGAATTTTTAATTGTTTCAAGACTTACGCAGTATGCAAGTCGGAAGTAACCTGGTGCTCCAAACCCTGAACCCGGTACAATTAGCAGATTGTATTTTACAGCCCGATTTTTAAACTCAATATCATCAGGAATTAATGCTTTCGGGAAGAGATAAAAGGCTCCGTCAGGTTTAACACATTCATAACCGAATTCAGTAAGGCTGTTATACAATAAATCTCTTCTCTCTTTGTAAATATTTATGTCAACTGATGAGTTGATAGATTTTGCAATAACCTTCTGAAATAGAGCGGGTGCGTTAACAAAGCCTAGTACTCTGTTGCAATAAATAAGCCCGTTCATAAGGATAGCTACGTCTTCTGCTTCAGGATTTGTAGCGATATATCCCATACGTTCACCTGGAAGTGATAATGATTTACTGAAACAGTCAATCATTATGGCATTTTTATAAATTGTTAGAATATTAGGAATCTCCACGTCATAAGCAAGTTTTCTATATGGTTCGTCGGATATAAGGTAAATAGTATTTCCGTACTCCTTGCTCTTATCCTCTAAAACTTTAGCAATACTGTCTAGAGTATCCCTTCCGTAAACAACACCTGTAGGATTGTTAGGTGTATTTATAATTATTGCCTTAGTATTAGGAGTTATTTTTGCTCTTAAAACCTCCGGATCAGGAAGGAAGGTTTTGAAATCCGTGTTAATGATTACGGTTTTTCCTCCATGGTTATCGATATAAGAGGTATACTCTACAAAAAACGGTGCAAATACTATTACTTCTTCACCCGGGTTAAGAAGTGTTTTAAGAACGACATTTAAAGCACCTCCTGCACCGACAGTCATAACAATATTATTAAAGCTCAAATTCAGTCCTGTTTCGCTGTTTATTTTCTGTGCAATAGTTTCCCTAACTTCAGGATATCCTGCATTGTTCATATAGGCATGCATTTTTGGCTCGCCGGAGCCTACAAGTTCCATAAGGGCAGATTTAACCTCAGCAGGAGGCTCCGGATCAGGATTGCCCAGCGAAAAGTCATAAACTTTGTCTGCTCCATAAATTTTTCTTAATTTCTCACCTTCCTCAAACATCGCTCGTATCATTGACGAATTTGCCAGATTATGGCTTATTTTTTTTGATATCATTTTAAATGAGTCCCCCAATCC
>JAEYNY010000206.1 GCA_023412275.1 Bacillota bacterium | reverse complement strand
AGGAGCTGTTCAATATGGTTAAAGCCAAGCATCCTGAAATTGGCCTTGCAACAGTGTACAGAACTATGGTTTTGTTGGATAAGCTTAATCTTGTTCATAAACTTGATTTTGATGACGGTTTTAGCAGGTATGAGCTGGTCAAACCCAATGAGGATCACAGACATCATCATCTTATTTGCAGTTCCTGCGGGTGTGTTTCGGAAGTTGAGGAAGACTTGCTGGATAATCTGGAGGAAGAAATTCTCAGAAAAAACGGCTTTCTGGTAAAAGACCACAGGGTTCAGTTTTATGGATTATGTAAAAAATGCAGGGAATAAATTATATAACTATATTTAAAGAAGGCTTAGTGGAAAAATAAACAAAATTATTTATCTGCTGTGCCTTTAAATTTATTCAAATTAATATAGCTTATATTATAAGTCAGTGTATAATTAAGCTTAAATTTACAATAAATGGAGGGAAAATAATGAAAAAAATTACAAGACTAATCAGCTTAATGCTGATAATTTTGATGCTGGGCGGAACAGTTACATATGCTGCCCAAGGAAACAACAACCAGTCGATTTCAGGGGATATGTACGTCCCAGTAAAGTTTGCTTGTGAGACCTTGGGTGGACAGGTTTCCTGGGATGCTAAAAAGCAAATTACTACAGTCAAGGTGGGTAGCAATGAATTAAAACTTTTTATCAACCGTTGCGATATTATATTAAACGGAAAAACGAAGGTTTTAAAAGAAAAAGTTAAGGTTGAAGAGGGAAGAACAATTTTACCATTAAGTGTTTTGAATTCCCAGCTTGGATTAAAGATTACATGTGATGACTATATTAAACTTGTATCCAAAAAGTTTGTAGATATGGTTAAAACAGGTAAGGCTGCAGATACTTCATTTTTACTTAGCAAAAGTTTTTCAAAGTATGTGACTACGGAATTTATAAATTCTAACTTGGCTCCTGCGTTTTCAGTTATCCAGCCTGATGTTAAAACCATGACTATATCTAAAAACACTGTACACCAGAATGTTTTTATACCATTCACGGTTCAGCAGGCCAAATACAATTTTATATTCAGATTTGACTATAACGGAAAAATAGATGAGTTTAATCAGGCAGCTGATTCATCACAATTTACATATTCCAAACCTTCATACGATAATTCTGTAAACTATATCGAAAAAGAGGTAACAATAGGAGAGGGCGAATGGAAGCTTCCCGGTACGCTTACAATGCCAAAGGGTAAAGGCCCGTTTCCGGTAGTTATACTAGTACACGGTTCAGGCCCTAATGACAGGGATGAAACCTTAGGCCCCCTAAAGCCTTTCAGAGATTTGGCAGTGGGTCTTGCAAATCAGGGAGTAGCAGTTTTGAGGTACGAGAAAAGAACTTTAGAGTATGGTGTTAGAATACAGTTATCACCGAAACTGACCATGACTGAAGAATTTGAAGAGGATGCTTTTGCTGCGGCAAAGTATCTCAAAACAATAGCCGGTATAGATGCTTCAAATATTACCGTATTGGGCCACAGTGAGGGTGGATATGATTTGCCGAGGATACTTGGAAGGGATAAAGCAGGTACATTCAAAGCCGGAATCATAATGAGCGGATGTTCCAGACCTTTATACGATATTCTTCCGGAGCAATATAAATATCTTGCAGGATTGGGTATGGCAACTGAGGAGCAGGCTGAGGCTGCAAAGGCACAGGCTGCTATGATACAGGACAATAGCTTTGATCCGGCAAATCCTCCTAAAGGCTATAGCCTTGGAATGCCATATTACTTCTATGATATGAAAAACTATGATGTTATTGGAACAGCTAGGCAAATTGAAAAGCCAATACTTATACTGCAGGGGGAAAGAGATTATCAGGTCAGTCCTAAAACAGATTATGAGGGATGGAAAAAAGCTTTTGAAGGTAAATCAAATGCAGAATTCAAGCTTTATCCCAAACTGAATCATATGTATATGGAGGGCGAAGGAAAATCGACTCCTGCTGAATATTATGTTGATGGGAATATTCCCCAATATGTTATAAATGATATTGCCGGATTTATAAAGAAATAATATAAAGAATTCAAAAAATGGGAACACTTCGTTATATTAACTAACGGAGTGTTTCTTTATGTATTTAATCAATAGAATTTTCAACCCTGAAATATATCAGGGAAGGTATAGGCATAGAGGTTATTTTGAGGGCTGGTATTTCAAAATAATTGATAAAAATGCTAAAAATATTTATGCGGTTATTCCCGGTGTGTCAAAAACCAAAAGTGACAACCATGCTTTTATACAGATAATTGATGCGGTTTCGGGGAAAACACTGTACAAAAGGTTCCCAATCAGCGACTTTTCATATTCTGTAAAAGAATTTAATATTTCAATAAAAGACAATCACTTTGACAGGAATGGTTTCTCCATTAATATAAAGGATGAGGACTTTAATTTAAATGGTAAAATAGGTTATACAGAGGTGGTTCCGTTTCCTAAAACTACATTTAATCCGGGCATTATGGGCCCTTTTTCTTTTATACCCTTTATGGAATGTTACCACGGAATTGTAAACATACATTGCAGTATTGAAGGCTTTTTAAATATTAATGGCGGGGATAGGGATTTTACCGGAGGTTACGGATATCTTGAAAAGGATTGGGGAACCTCTTTTCCAAAGTCATGGATTTGGCTTCAATGCAATCATTTTAAATCGGAAAACACTTGCCTTATGTTTTCAATCGCAACCATACCGTGGCTGACATCAAGTTTTGACGGTTTGATTTCATTTTTAAAGGTTGGAGACAACTTTTTCAGGTTTGCCACTTATACTGGAGCTAAAATTAAAAAGCTATCTTATGTAAATAACATTCTTGAAATTGTAGTCGAAGACTCAAATAATATACTTTCACTAAAAGCTTCCGTATCAAAGGGTGGAGTTTTAAAGGCTCCTAAAAACGGTATGATGGATATAGAAATAACCGAAAGTATAACATCTCAGGTAGACGTTATTTTAAGCGATAAAAATGGTAATATTATTTTTTCAGATACTGGTAATAATACTGGATTGGAGCTGGCTGGGGAGTACAGGAGGTTTGAGATCTGAATTTAATAATTAACATATAATTCATACAAACTGTCTTAGATTGTACTATAATAGCAAAGTCGATAAATTTTATTCAACAAAAAAGTTATAAGTACAGAGGTTTTCATGAGTGATAAACAATCTACAACAAAAGGATTTGCCATACTAAGCCTTGCGGGTATTATAAATAAGTTTCTGGCTATTGCATATGTATCAATTCAGACAATGATTGTAGGGAATTATGGTAATGGGATAATAAGTGCCGGATATAAAATATATACTTTGATATATGCACTTTCCAACGCCGGAATCCCCGTGGCAATTTCAAAACTCATTTCTGAACGGTCTGCCATGGAAGATTATAAAGGCACAAAAAAAATATTGAAAGTAGCAGGGTTAATACTTGTATCTTTGGGTATTTTCTTTTGCAGTGTTATGCTGTTGGGAGCCGGATGGATTTCAAAGCAGATTTCTCAGCCGGATGCTAAAATTATGTTATTGGCTCTTGCTCCTACGCTGCTGTTTACCTCAATTTCGGCTATATTCAGAGGATATTTTCAGGGAAGGCAGAATATGACTCCTACTGCCTTATCCCAGATAATTGAGCAAGCGCTAAATTCAATATTAACCATAGTTTTTGTTGCCCTGTTGATAAAGTATGGTGTAGCAATGGCGGCAGCAGGATCAACTATCGGTACCTCTATGGGAGCATTGGGGGCCGCGCTGTTTCTGGCTTTTCTATTTATGAGAAACAGGAAAAAACGGGCAAAAGAAATGGAAAGTGCTGTGTATAACGGGCCTCAGATAACGTATTCCGAAGTTTTCAGGCAGATAATGTCATACTGTTTGCCAGCAATACTGGGAATGGTGGCTGTAAACGCAAGTGATATTATTGACTTGAAGTTTGGAGTCAGCCGGATGATTATAGGTGGAATAAGCAGTGTTCATGCAACAGAACTATATGGAATTCTGACAACTCAATACCAGAAGGTTCTGAACCTGCCGCTTGCAATAACAGCCGCTCTGCCGGCAGCTCTGATTCCTGCAATTTCGTATGCAAAGGCATCAAATAATATGTCCTTGCTTTACCATAAAATAAATGAAAGCTTTAAAGTTATTTTAATGATAACAATTCCTTCGGCATTTGGATTGGCTGTACTGGCAAAGCCCATAATTACATTTGTAATTTTCTCAACGCAGCACAATCAAGGTGCTGACCTGATGCAGATCGGTTCATGGGTTATGATAATTATGGCAATAATTTATGTTCAGACTGCAACATTACTGGGGGTGGGCAAAGCATTAATACCTCCAGTTAACATGATGGTAGGGATGATGTTCAAGTTGGCCATAAATTATTTTGTTATTGCCATCCCCGGCATTAATGTGAAGGGTGCTGTAATTGGGACTACTGCCGGTTTTTTTGTTACCTGTGCTCTCAATCAGATTGCTATAAAGAAGAATACAGGAATTTCCGTAAAATATGTCTCTCTTGTCTACAGGCCTGTCATTGCCTCAGTAGTAATGTGTGCTGCTGCATATGTACTTTATGTATTATCTCACAAGCTTTTATCCGGTGTTGTCAAAAGCAGTCTTATCCTCAACGATATAAGCCTTCTGTTTGCAATAGCCGTGGGTGTGGGATTATATGCTCTGATACTTTTATGCACAAGGGCGGTGGAGGCAAACGATATCATGAAACTTCCAATGGGTACTAAAATAAGTAGTTTCCTTATAAAGAGAAATGTGATTAAAGCAAATTAATGTTTACCTATGCTTGGTAATGTGGTAAAATTCAATAGTAACAGTTGCGGGGGAACCATTTTGGTTGAGAAGGTAAAACCTGACCCTTGGAACCTGTCGGTTAACACCGGTGTAGGGAAGCAAAATATTATCAGAAATTTTAGAAGATTTTGATAAATGCCGCTCACCTTACAATGGTGGGCGTTTTTTATTGTAAAAGTTTATAGTAGTGACTTGTGGGGGGACCATTTTTTGGTTGAGAAGGTAAAACCTGACCCTTGGAACCTGTCGGTTAATACCGGTGTAGGGAAGCAAATACGATTACTTATTGTATAGGTTAAAGGTGCTTTCCTGTTGGAGGGCATCTTTTTTATTTTTACTGCCAAAGGCCAAGTGGAACAAATACCCCTATTACATTAAGGAGGTGTAGCAATTATTGAAAAAAGTATTAACAATTGCAGGATCTGACTGCAGTGGAGGAGCAGGAGTTCAGGCAGATTTGAAAACCTTTGCTGCTCATGGCGTTTATGGAATGAGCGTTATTGTATCGGTGGTAGCAGAGAATACGTGCCGGGTTATTGATATTCAGGATATAACGCCTGATATGATTAAAAAGCAGATGGATGCTGTTTTTGAAGACAAAACACCCGATGCTGTAAAAATAGGTATGCTGTCAGGCAGGGAGTGTATGGAAGCTGTTGCTGAAAAATTGGATAAGTATAAACCTGTAAACGTAGTTATTGACCCTGTAATGATTGCAAAAGGCGGCCACGCTCTGATGAAGGAAGATGCTTTGGAGTTTTTTATAAAAAGATTGATACCTCTTGCAGGGATGCTAACCCCCAATATTCCGGAGGCGGAGGCAATAACCGGGGCGGAAATAATTACCTTAGAAGATATGAAAAAGGCAGCTGTCAGCATATACCAGATGGGGGCAGGAAGTATTCTGATAAAAGGTGGACATTTGGATGGAGATGCGGAAGACATATTTTTTGACGGAAGAGAATTTTACATATATTCAACTAAAAGAATCCAGACAAAAAATACCCACGGAACAGGGTGTACATTTTCTTCTGCCATAGCCTCAAACCTTGCTTTGGGAATGTCTTTTCCAACAGCAGTTGAAAAAGCAAAGGCATTCGTCACAATGGCAATTGAACATTCACTTGAAATCGGAAAGGGGCATGGCCCCACACATCATTTATATGGAGTTTACAAAAACGGATTAGATTATTGGAGGTTACTATGAATTACAAAACACAGATGGAAGCGGCAAAAAAAGGTATTATTACAAATGAAATGATGATTGTTGCACAGAAGGAGTCAATGGACGAAAACAAGTTGCGGGAGCTTGTTGGTGAGGGCAAAATAGCCATTCCGGCGAATATAAACCATAGGTCCCTAAGCCCTGAAGGAATAGGCCAGGGACTAAGAACAAAAATCAATGTAAATCTGGGTATATCAGGAGATTGTCCTGACTACACAAAAGAAATGGAAAAGGTTGATATGTCAATCAAATTTGGTGTTGAAGCCATAATGGACCTTAGTAATTACGGAAAGACAAATACCTTTCGCAAAGAACTTATTAAGCGTTCTCCTGCAATGATAGGAACAGTTCCCATGTATGACGCCATAGGTTATCTTGAAAAGGACTTAATGGATATTAAAGCTACGGACTTTTTAAAAGTTGTTGAGGCTCACGCTGAAGAAGGTGTGGACTTTATGACAATTCATGCCGGAATAAATAAACGTGCCGTCGAGTGCTTCAAACGATCAAAAAGGCTTACCAATATTGTTTCAAGGGGAGGTTCCCTTCTTTTTGCATGGATGGAGATGACGGGCAATGAAAATCCTTTTTATGAGTATTATGATGAATTCCTTGAAATCCTTAGGGAGTATGATGTAACTATAAGTCTTGGAGATGCACTGAGGCCCGGCAGTATCAATGACAGTTCAGATGCCGGACAGTTAAGTGAACTTATTGAACTAGGCAACCTGACCAAACGTGCATGGGAAAAAGATGTACAGGTAATGGTTGAAGGGCCGGGCCATATGGCTATGAACGAAATAGCCGCCAATATGACTATTCAGAAGAGACTGTGTTATGGAGCACCTTTCTATGTACTGGGGCCTCTGGTAACTGACATAGCACCGGGCTATGACCATATCACTTCGGCAATCGGCGGAGCAATTGCGGCTGCAAATGGTGCAGATTTCTTGTGTTATGTAACTCCTGCTGAGCATTTAAGATTGCCTGACCTTTCGGATGTAAAAGAAGGAATAGTTGCTTCAAAAATAGCTGCTCATGCTGCTGATATTGCTAAGGGAATACCCAATGCACGTGAAATTGATAACAAAATGAGCGATGCCAGACGCCGAATTGACTGGGAAGAAATGTTTTCATATGCTATTGACGAAGAAAAGGCAAGAACATATTTTGAAAGTACACCTCCCACTGACAAACATACCTGCTCAATGTGCGGAAAAATGTGTGCTATGAGGACAACCAATAAGATTCTAGCCGGTGAAAAGGTAGAATTTGTAACAGAGAAATAGGAGAATAACTATGAGTGATTATACAAAGCGAATAACAAGCTTAATTGCTGAAGTCAGAAGTAAAAAGCCACTTATTCACAACATTACAAATTATGTAACTGTAAATGATTGTGCAAATGTAATTCTTGCAATAGGGGCCTCCCCAATTATGGCAGATGATATTAATGAGGCTGCGGATATCACGTCCATTTCTTCCGCACTTGTAATAAATATAGGGACATTAAATAAAAGAACTGTAGAATCAATGATTTTGTCGGGTATAAAAGCAAATGAAAAAGGTATTCCCGTTATATTTGATCCGGTTGGTGCAGGGGCATCAACGTTTAGAAATGAAGTCACAAGAAATATTCTGGATAAAGTGAAAATAAGTGTTTTGCGAGGGAATTTATCTGAGGTATCTTATATAGCAGGGCTCAACGCCACAACAAAAGGTGTTGATGCATCAGAAACTGATATTGAATCCAATGACTCCACAGCCGTTGCAAAAAAGGCGGCTGCAAAGCTTGGTTGTATTGCAGCCGTAACCGGAGCCATTGATATAATTTCAGACGGCAAAAACGTTGTGACTATTTCCAACGGACATAAAATGCTGTCAAATGTTACGGGAACAGGCTGCATGACTACTGCCCTGGTTGGCTCCTTCTGCGGTGCAGAAAGAGATTATTTCAAAGCTGCTGTGGCAGCAGTAGCAGTAATGGGGATAGCGGGAGAGATTGCATATGAAGCTGCAGGCCATAAAGGCACCGGAAGCTATCACATTGCAATAATTGATTCCATCAGTAAGATGGATGAAAATATTTTCGGAGAGAAGGCAAAAATAAATGAAATTTAAAATTGATTATACTCTTTATCTCGTAACCGACCGTGACCTCATGAGTACCAAAACGCTGGAAGAAGCAGTAGAGCAGGCAATAATGGGAGGTTGTACGTTGGTTCAGTTACGTGAAAAAACATCGTCTTCCCGTGAATTTTACCAAACTGCCCTTAAAGTTAAAGAAATAACAGACAAATATAAGGTACCCCTTATTATAAATGACAGAGTTGATATCGCTCTGGCTGTAGATGCTGACGGAGTTCACGTAGGGCAGAGCGATTTGCCGGCTGCTGTTGTCCGGAAAATCATAGGTAAAGACAAAATTATAGGTGTATCGGCAGGGTCTGTTGAAAATGCGATAGAGGCTCAAAGAGACGGGGCTGACTATATCGGAGTGGGTGCCTTGTTTTCAACGAGCACAAAAACTGATGCAAATTCAGTTTCAAAAGAGACTCTCATGGAGATTATAGAAGAAGTTTCAATTCCTGTAGTAGGGATAGGAGGAATAAATGCACAGAATGCGGCTCAACTGAAAAATACGGGAATAGATGGCATTGCAGTAGTATCGGCTATTATTGCACAAAAGGATATAAAATTATCTGCTGAAAAAATGCTTAATATATTTGGAAAAAGAGCTTAAAAAAACACCTCAAAATCTTCATGTAAAAGGAAGGGTTTGGGGTATTTTTTTGTGCTTTTTTAATTAAAAATTGCCAGTAGCATAATCAATATCTTAGTTTGGTAAAACTAAATTAACGTTAGTTGACTTAATATGACATTCAATGGAGCAAATCAATGAAGAGGATATTGACAACTGGTTTAAAGGCTAAGAAAAAAATTTATATACCTGTGAAAAATAAGTTCATAATAAGCATGATAGCAGGACTAATTTGGATGGCTTTCTCCATCTATTTCTCCGTGCCATGGATTATTGATTTATCACTTTACATAACTTTGCCAATTTCTATACTGGTAATTGCCGGTATTGCATATATTCCAGGATATATGAATGCATTCATGGTTTCAAGTCTCTTATTGGACAGGCAGCCGGAAGTTAAAAATTCTACGCCCAAAGTCCCGGTAACCATACTAATTGCATGTTACAACGAGGAAAAAAGTGTTGAAAATACTGTTAAATATGTAGCAACACAGGATTATGAGGGAGAAGTAAGGATAATAGTAATAGATAATAATTCAAAGGACAAAACGGCTGAAGCTGCAATAAAAGCAGGGGAAAAAATGAATCTCAATCTGACCGTAATTCATGAGAGTACTCCCGGGAAAAACTTCGCATTAAATGCCGCACTTGAACATGTAGAGACAGAATATGTCTTGACACTTGATGCAGATACATTGCTGCATAAGTCGGCTTTGAGGAATATTGTTGCACGTATGGAAAGTTCAGCTGACGACGTATGCGCTGTTGCTGGAACAGTACTTGTCAGGAACAGCCGTGGAAATATACTGGCCAGAATTCAGGAATGGGACTATTTTTTAGGTATTGCCAGTATAAAAAGATTGCAGGGGCTATTTCAAAGCACATTGGTAGCACAGGGAGCTTTTTCATTGTACAAGACCGAGCTGATCAGACAAGTGGGTGGATGGCCTGATGCAATTGGTGAGGATATTGTTTTGACCTGGAGTTTTTTAAAAAATAATTGCAGGGTTTATTTCGAGCCCTTGGCAGTTGCATTTACAGATGTTCCTACTTCTTTGAAGCATTTTTTCAGACAAAGAAGCAGGTGGGCAAGAGGAATGGTAGAAGCCTTAAAGCTATTCAAGCCTTGGACCCAGCCAATATATTATGGGAGATATCTTACGGGTTGCAACTTATTCATGCCGTTCATGGATTTTGTGTATACGTTTTGCTGGTTGCCGGGGTTGGTACTTGCCTTTTTCGGGCATTTTTGGATTGTTGGGCCGGCGACTCTCTTTGTAATACCACTTGCATTATTTCAGAATTTTGTATTGTACACCTATCAAAAAAGTGTTTTTAAATCTTTAAATCTGCGTGTTAGAAAAAATGTTATGGGATTTGTTTTATATGTTTTATTTTATCAAATGCTAATGAGCCCTATTTCTGTTTGGGGTTATATTCAGGAGACACTCAAACTTCGACGAGTATGGAAGTAAAATAATATGTTTTTGTACAAAATTTATAGTAAACAAATTAATTTCTTATCTGTCTTTGTTTATAATTACTAAAAAATTTCTAAAAAAATTAAAGGATTATAAAAAAAATCACATTTATTTAAATTCCTCAAAATATTAATATAACAGTATAAAACTTGACCGACAGACTTATTGTTCCCGGAACTTACTTCTAATATACGTCGGAAGGGTAAAATATTTTCAGGAGGAATAAAGACATGAAAAAGGTAATCGCTTTGATTTTGGTAGCTGTCCTTTCAGTAGGTTTGCTCGCAGCTTGTGGAACTTCAACTGATACTTCTTCATCTGCAGCTTCATCAGCAGCATCAACTGATTCTGCAAAAGCTACAGATACAGCTACTGGCGGACAATTAATTGGTGTAGCAATGCCTACTCAGTCATTACAACGTTGGAACCAAGATGGTGCTAACATGAAGAAAGAACTTGAAGCAAAAGGCTACAAGGTTGATCTTCAGTACGCTAACAATGATGTAAACACTCAGATTCAACAGATCGAAAACATGATTGTTAAGGGCAGTAAAGTTGTTGTTATTGCAGCTATTGACGGTTCAGCACTTTCTGACGTTTTGAAAAAAGCAGCAGATAGTGGAGTAAAAGTAATAGCATATGACAGACTTATAATGAAGACTCCAAACGTAGACTATTATGCAACATTTGATAATTTCAAGGTTGGTGTAATTCAAGGTCAATACATTGAAACAAAATTGGGTCTTAAAGATGGAAAAGGACCATTCAATATTGAGCTTTTTGGTGGATCACCTGATGATAATAATGCAAATTACTTCTTTGATGGTGCATATAGTATTTTAAAACCATATATAGATAGTGGTAAGCTTGTTGTAACAAGTGGACAGAAAGATTTTGCAAAAATCGCAATCCAAGGTTGGGATTCCGCAAAAGCACAGGCAAGAATGGATAATCTGATCACAGCTAATTATGCAGGCGGTAAGAAACTTGATGCAGTTCTTTCACCAAATGACAGCCTTGCAATCGGTATTGTTGCATCTCTTAAAAATGCAGGTTTTGGCAGCGGCGACAAGCCATATCCTATTATCACCGGACAGGACTGTGATAAGCCAAACGTTATAGCAATGATTAACGGACAACAGTCAATGTCAATATTCAAGGACACAAGAACTCTTGCATCAAAGGTTGTTGAAATGGTTGATGCTCTGTTGCAAGGAAAAGAAGCTCCTGTTAATGACACTAAGACTTATAACAACGAAAGCAAAGTTGTTCCTTCATTCCTCTGTGATCCTGTATACGCTGACAAAGACAACTACAAGCAAATTCTTGTTGACAGCGGTTATTACAAAGAAGCAGATCTGAAGTAATAAATATTTGGAATATGCAGATAATTTAATTAAGCAACTAATTACATTATGCAAACCGGACATGAATGTGTTCGGTTTGCATATGTCAAGGCTTGATAAGCTTTCATATATGCAAGCCGAATACAAAGTAAAGGGAGATGAGGAAATGGCAGAGTTTATACTTGAAATGAGAAATATTACAAAGCTTTTTCCCGGAGTAAGAGCCCTTGACAACGTTAATTTCAAAGTGCGAAAAGGGGAAGTCCACGCACTTGTTGGAGAGAATGGAGCGGGAAAGTCCACATTAATGAATGTACTAAGTGGAATTTATCCCCATGGCACTTACGCAGGAGATATAATTTTTGACGGACAGGAATGTATTTTTAGTAACATTAAAGATAGTGAAAAGATGGGTATCGTTATTATTCATCAGGAATTGGCATTAGAACCTTATCTTTCCATAGGAGAAAATATATTCTTACGTAATGAAAGGTCAAAGTACGGTTTTATAAACTGGAACACGACACATATTCAGGCAACCGAACTTCTTAAAAAAGTACGTCTAAAGGAAGATCCCCATACACTTATATCTGAAATCGGTGTAGGTAAACAACAGTTAGTTGAAATTGCAAAAGCGCTTTCTAAGGATGTTAAACTGCTTATATTGGATGAGCCGACTGCTGCATTGAATGAAGATGATTCAGAAAATCTTCTAAAACTCATACTTGAGTTAAAAGCAGAAGGAATCAGTTCCATTATAATTTCACATAAGCTTAATGAGGTTTTGGAGGTAGCTGACACTATTACTGTTCTTCGTGATGGAGCAACTATCGAGACTATCCAAAAAGATGAAGATTTAACTGAAGACAGAATAATAAAGGGAATGGTTGGACGTCAGCTAGTTGACAGATTTCCTAAACGAACACCTAAAATCGGTAATATTAATTTTGAAATTAAGAACTGGAATGTTTATGACCCTGCTATTGAAGGCAAAAAGGTTATAAAGAACGTAAACCTAAATGTAAAAAAAGGTGAAATTGTAGGTATTGCCGGGTTGATGGGGTCTGGAAGAACCGAACTGGCAATGAGTGTATTTGGAAAATCATACGGTAAAAATATCAGCGGAGAGATTGTTAAGGACGGAAAAAAGATCGAACTTCACAATATAAAACAAGCGATTAATAATGGACTGGCTTATGTAACTGAGGACAGAAAGTCAGCAGGTCTTATCCTTATTCAGGATATAAAAAATAATATATCCCTCTCAGGAATTCAAAAACTTAAGAAAAATATGCTTGTGGATGAGAATCAGGAAATTCGAGTTGCTGAAGATTTCCGTAAAAAAATGAACATTAAGTCTCCAAGTATATTACAAAAAACCGGCAATTTATCAGGCGGAAATCAACAAAAAGTTGTATTAAGCAAATGGATATATACTGAACCGGATGTGCTGATTCTGGATGAACCTACAAGAGGTATCGACGTCGGAGCTAAATATGAAATATATACCATAATAAACAGACTGGTAGACGAAGGAAAGTCAGTCATAATCATATCATCAGAGCTTCCTGAAATACTTGGCATGAGCGATAGAGTATATGTCATGAATGAAGGAAGGATTGTAGGAGAACTTGACAGGAGTCAAGCATCACAGGAAAGCATTATGAAATGCATTATGCAGAGTAACAGGGAGGTAGTGTAATGGAAACAATTATAAATATTTTCAGAAAGAACCTAAGGCAGTATGCCATGCTGATTGCCTTGGTTGTAATAATGGCATTTTTTCAGATAGCAACAAAGGGTGTCCTTCTGTTACCCATGAACGTATCAAACTTGATACTTCAAAACAGCTATGTTCTTATCCTTGCAGTTGGTATGACCCTATGTATTTTAACCGGCGGTAACATAGACCTTTCGGTGGGTTCCGTTTGTGCTTTCATTGGCGGAATCATGGGTA
This sequence comes from Bacillota bacterium, assembly GCA_023412275.1. Taxonomy (GTDB): domain Bacteria; phylum Bacillota; class Clostridia; order Acetivibrionales; family DSM-1351; genus Ruminiclostridium. The sequence goes on along the minus strand of JAEYNY010000206.1, from coordinate 8,450 downwards.
TCTTTGTAATAAATATGAAAATGAATGTTGGACTTGCCGTTTTACTATGCCTTTTAATTGGTGGTATTATTGGAATCTGGCAGGGTTTCTGGATTGCATATGTAAGAATTCCTGCATTTATAGTTACCTTGGCTGGAATGCTTATTTTTAGGGGTCTTACAATAACCATGCTTAAAGGATTGACTCTTTCACCTTTCCCTGAAAGTTTTACTAATATAAGCGCAGGTTACATTCCTGACCTATTTAGTGGATTTGGCACAAAGTTTAACATGTTGACTCTGTTCATAGGAGTAATTGTTTCAATTATATATATTTATCTGGAAGTTAAGAAGAGAGCAGAAAGAAAGAAATATGATTTTGAAGTTACACCGGGTTATCTGTTTATAATCCAATTAATTCTTGTGGTAGCTGCAATAGGTGTTTTCACTTACTGGTTGGCTGTTTACAAGGGAATTCCAATAATCCTTGCATTAATTGGTATTCTGATACTGGCATATTCAATATTTACTATGAAGACAGTGCCTGGACGTTATCTTTATGCAATGGGCGGAAATGAAAAAGCTGCAAAGCTGTCAGGTATAAATACTAACAAGGTTCTTTTCTTCTCATATGTAAATATGGCAGTGTTGGCTGCACTGGCAGGTATAACTTTCACTGCACGTCTTAATGCAGCTTCTCCTCAAGCTGGAGTTAACTTTGAACTTGATGCTATTGCAGCCTGCTTTATAGGTGGAGCATCTGCTTACGGTGGAATAGGAACAGTTGTTGGAGGTGTTATTGGTGCCCTGGTTATGGGTGTTCTCAATAACGGTATGTCAATACTTGGAGTAGGTAGTGACATGCAGATGACAATCAAAGGTCTTGTATTATTGGTAGCAGTTGCATTTGATGTACTTTCCAAATCAAAATCAAAATAAAAAGACTTAAGTTTACAAATATTATAATAGGATTTCGTACTGTCAGTATTATTTATTTCCGGCGGTAGAAATCCTATTATTTTTATTGGCAGCTGCTTTAATGATATAATTCAAGTGGGGGCAAATACTAATACAATTAAGGAGTTTTAATTGAAAATGGATAAAAAGAGATTTTTCAATAAAATCAAACTCGTTTACTTGGTATTGGCGTTATTTATAGCTTTACCGGGGTGCGGCGGTTCAGCCTATGACAAAAAAGGAGAAGAAGCTAAGCCAAGCACATCTTATGAAGAAAATTCTAAGGTTTCTGAAAAAAAGAATATTACAATAGCTATGGTTCCAAAATCTCTTGATAATCCGGTTTTTCTTGATGCACTTGAACAGGGTGAGCGCGTTGGAAGGGAACTTGGAGTTAAAGTAGAATGGCTGGGGCCTATGCAGTCAGATACAAATGTACAGATTGCTATAGTGGAGAGCCTTATCCGACGCAAAGTAGACGGAATTGTTATTAGTTGTATCGATCCCATTAAAATAAAGCCTGTTATTGACAAAGCTGTCCAGGCAGGTATAAAGGTTGCAACATTTGATTCGGATTCTCCAGGCAGCAACAGGCTTTTCTACTGTGGAACCGACAATTATGCTGCGGGTGTAGCATGTGGAAAGGCTCTGATAAAAGAAGTTAAGGCTAAGGGAAAGGACAAGCAGGCACTAGACCTTTTAATAATGACAGCAGATAAAGAAAGCAACAATCTCAACAAGAGACTCAATGGCTTTCTTGAAACGGCTCGTGCGGGAGGAATCCAACTTAATATAACAGGCACACTGTATTGCAATGATGACGTAAATATTGCAGGAGACATGCTGGAAAATCATATTAGGTCAGGGGATACTCCGGATGTTTTTTTTAGTACGGGAGGATGGCCCTTTGTTTCACCGCCGGAATCACTTCCGGGCTTTCATGCATGGTGTAAAAACGGAGGAATTTCTATTCTTGTAGATACCTATTATCCGGTGTTGGAAGCCGCTGAAAAGGGGCTGGCAGATTCGCTGGTGGGACAGAATTTTAATAAAATGGGCGAGTTGAGTATAAAAAATCTGTATAAAGCAATTAAAGGAGAAAAAATTCCTTCAAGTTTTATAGATACAGGTCTTGAACTGGGTAATAAGAGTAATTTTGCTAAACTCCTTCAAGGAAAACAAAGATGGGAGATTAAATAATTATGAAGGACAACTTTTTATTTGGTTTGTTCAGGAAGTTCAGTATTTACAGCATAAGATCAAAAATGACCATTTGCTTTCTGGCTTTGGGTCTTGTACCCATACTGGTTTTTGGACTTATTTCATACCAAATGTATTTGCAAAACCTCCATAAAAATGTAGCAAGCTATTCGGAACAGGTAATAGAACGAGTTGACAAAAATTTGGAAACCTATATCAGTGATATTGAAAATATCATGAGATTAAGAAGTAATTATTACTTTCAGCAGTATTCAAAATTAAATGAAGCAGGAGATATAGAAGGAAACAGAAAATATACAGTGAGGATTTGGGAAACTTTTGACAGTCTTAAACAAATGAAAACAGATTTGGTAGACATAAGATATATATCTCCCTCGGGAAGTGCTATAAGTTGTTACGGTAGGTATTGGGGAGATATAACCAATGAACCATTATATAGTGAGCTGGTTACACAAAGGAAGGATGTTGTAGCAATACAGCCACCACATTTTAATATTTTGAATAAAAAAGTCTTTTCCATAGGTCAGGCAGTGAACCGCACTGTAAAAGGGGATATGGGAATTATGGCTATTGACATAGATGTAAATTTCCTGAAGAAAATCTGTAGTGATATTAAGCTTGGTGAAACAGGTTTTGTTTTCTTTGAAAAGGATGGTAAAGTGGTATTTACACCACAGAGCTCAGATAAGCTGGGGTTTTCAAATACAATTACTCAAAATCCTAAGCTTATGGATAGTAAAGATGGAAGCCTTATAGACAGTATTAATGATACAAATTATATTATTACCTATAAGACGTCTGCTATTACCGGGTGGAAAATTATAGGGGTTACCCCTGAGGCTGAGATGACCAGAGAAGTCAGTGCCCTCAGAAGTGTATTTTTCTGGCTTATAACCTTAATAATCCTTATAATTTTACTGCTTACCATATATCTTACCTCTGTCCTTACAAATCCAATGAGAAAGCTGAGGAGCATCATGAAACAAGCTTCTGAAAATGATTTGTCTATTTATGCCGATATAAGGACCAGGGATGAGATAGGGCAGTTGGCAAGTAGTTTTAATAAAATGATGAATCAGATAAGAGAGCTTATGGATAAGGTCAAAGACGATCAACAGAAAATAAGAGTTATGGAAATGAAGGCAATGCAGGAGCTTATTAAACCGCATTTTGTTTACAACACTCTTGATTCTATAATCGGACTTCTTGAACAGAATAGGAATGACGATGCTATAGATATTGTTGATTCCCTTGGCAAGTTCTTTAGAACAAGCCTTAGCCACGGAAGGGAAGTTGTTTTTATAAGGGAAGAAATTGACCACATCAGAAGCTATCTGATGATACAGCAATTCAGATTTTCTTACAAATTTGATTATTTGTTTGAGATAGATGATGAAATTTACAATTTTAGAACTGTTAAGTTAATATTACAGCCCCTTGTTGAGAATTCTATATATCATGGTATAAGAAATTTGGATAAAAAAGGCCTAATAGTTATAAATGGCTATTTAAAGGATGATCAGATCATATTTGAAATCTCAGATAATGGTGAAGGTATAGGGGAAGAAAAAACTCAGCAGCTTAACCGAATTATGGCAGGGGAAGAAGAGGTTGAGGATCAAAATATGTATTTTGGTATTAGAAATGTAAATGAACGCATAAAATTGAATTTTGGAAGTGAATACGGCTTAAAATACCAAAGCAAGGTATCTGTAGGTACAAAAGTAGTCGTAAATATTCCGCAGATAGGTAGGTGAGGGTATGTTCAGGCTTTTAGTTGTTGAAGATGAAGAAATGATACGGAACAAAATAATATATAATACAAATTGGAAGGAACACGGATTTGTTGAGGTTCTTCAAGCAAGCAATGGTATTGAGGCCCTTGATATTGTCAGAAAAAATAACATTGACATAGTAATCACCGATATACAAATGCCCGAAATGAACGGTATAGAGCTCATAAGAGAGATTAAAAGCCTTAATCGTGGTATCAAATGTATAATTATTACAGCATATGCAGAGTTTGAGTATGCAAAGGAGTCGGTGAAGCTCAATGTAAATGATTATATCCTTAAACCCTTTAAATCAAAGGATCTTTTAGATATCGTTAAAAAACTTTCGGAGGAAATTATAAGGGAGAGGAACGAACGGGTAGAAGTTGAAAACCTGAGAAGACAGTTAAGAGAAAATAAGAAAGCCTTACGTGAAAAACTTTTCAATGATTTATTAAGCAACAGCTATATCGGTGATATAGAGAGCGACTTGAATTATCTTGAGCTTTCAAAATTAAAGGATCGGGATTATTTTATTGCAGTAGTAAATATCAATAATTTTATGGAGCTTATAAGAGAAGAGGATGAAGAGCAGAAATATATAGTAAATCTGTCCTTTTATAACCTTGTAACCAAGTTTCTTTCATCCTTAGGAACAGATTTATCCAACGAAGACAAACTGGGTTACTCTGTTATAAATTATAAAATAGATCAGCTTGTAATTGTCGTTTATGAGGATATTGACAAATTTATTCCTGCATTTGAAGACTTAATTAAGATAGGAAGACAGGAACTGGGATTTTCCATCACAACTGGTATTGGGAATAAATACAAAAACCTTACAGACGTGCATATTTCATACAGGGAAGCCTGTTCAGCAGCTTTACTGGATCGTGTTTACGGAAGAGAAATTGTTTACATTTTTAACGACCTTAACTTTGGTAATAAGGTTTACAGTAAACAACTTCACATTCTCGGAGATACGAAGCTGTATGATGACCTTAAAATAGGTGCATTTCCTGAGATAAAAAAGGATATTGTTGACATAATTACACAGATTAAGAGTTCAAAACTTGAGTTGGATGCCATAAATACCATTATTTATAATATAGTACTTTTATCCTGCAAAACAATAAATGAGTTGGGCTACGATGTTTTTGAAATAATGGGGGAGGATTTCAACCTTCATTTTGATGTAAAGGAAATAAATAATCTGGTACAGCTTGAAGAATGGCTGCTGAGCTTTTTTTATAAAGTTAATGAATTTATTAATCAAAAAAGAAGTAACAGAAATGAAAAACTACTTTCAAAAGTAAAGGATTATGTGGATAGAAATTATAGTGAGAACATAACCCTCACAAGTATTTCAAAGGATTTTGGGATTAGTTCCGGTTACCTTAGCGTACTGTTCAATGATCATATAGGACAGAATTTTATAGATTATCTTACCAACCTAAGAATTCAAAGTGCAAAAAATCTGCTTAAAAGTACAGACCTTAAAATTTATGAAATTGCAGACAGGGTTGGTTACCGCGATGCATATTATTTTAGTACTGCATTCAAAAAAATTGTAGGTATAAATCCTACTGACTACAGGGATAAGCTGAACATGCTTTAATAATAAGGGCTGTCGCGCGACAGCCCTATTTATAAACTTAAAAGCTAATCTCTTGTCACATTTCTAAGCCATTTTAGGCTTCTGTATCTCCATAAAACCAGAGGAACTTTAATAATTTCATCACTCATCAGAATTATGTATACAACAGGTACACTCCATTTGAAAATGAAAGCTGCCAATGCACCAAATAGGATTGAACCGCCCCACATGGTCAATACGTCAAGGAACAGACCAAACTTTGTGTCTCCTCCGCCACGGAAAACCCCAACTACAAGGGTAGTGTTGTAGGCTTGTGCAACCACGAAATAGGACATGACGAACATCATAACCGATAAATGGCCCCTTGTTATAGGAGTAAGGTTAAGTGTTGACATAAGAAATGGCCTTGCAATGAGTATAAGAACTCCTCCGCCTATACCTGCAAGAATACTTAGCTTTATAAAACGATTTGCATAATTCTTTGCACCTTCATAATTATTCTCTCCGATTGCCTTTCCCACAGTTATGGCTGTTGCATTTGCAAGTCCGAATGCTATGACTGTTGCAAGCTGTCTGGCAATCTGAGCTACGGAATTTGCCGAGACTACCGAACTCCCCAGGTGTCCTATTACAATGGCATTGGTAGCTACGCCAGCACCCCACATAAGCTCATTTAATGTAACGGGAATTGAATAAATTAGAAAATCCCTAAATAATAATTTATCGTGTATCAATAAATCAGAAGGCTTGAATTTAATCAGCTTATTAAACTTCAAGTGATATATAATAACAATTAGCAATTCAACCCCCCGTGCAGCCAGAGTTGCTATTGCTGCACCAACTATTCCCATTTTAGGTAAACCAAAAAGACCGAAAATAAGAGATGATGCAATAATTAAGTTAACAATAAGTGAAGCGAGGTATACAACTGTAGAAATAATTACACGTTCCACACTTCTCATAATGTTAAGATAAATCATGGTAATTGACATAAAAATGTATGATAAGGCTATAATTTTAAGGTATTTTACGCCTTCTGCAATAACCGGTGCTTCATTTGTAAAAATAGTCATAACCTGTGCAGGAAATAGTAATACGATTACAGTAAAAAATAGTGCTACCAAAAGAGAAAATCTCATACAGATTCCCATGATTTTTTCAATGCTTTTGGTGTCACCTTTACCCCAGTATTGAGCTGTAAGTACTGCCGCGCCTGATGTTAGTCCAAAAAATATGAGGGTCATTATAAACTGAACCTGACCTGCCAGGGAAGCAGCAGAAAGTACAGTTTCACTTACTTTTCCAAGCATAAGAACATCTATTGAGGTTATTACTACATTTATTAGGTTTTGGACAGCCATAGGAAGAACCAGAGCGAAAGCCATTTTGTAGAAGGATTTAGTGTCCTTTATTATGATGTTGTTTTCCATTTTGAATACTCCGTATTTTGAATCATTTTATAACTAGTATACAATATCATAATGTGATACCATAAGTAAAGTTAATAAAACCTTACTTTTGGGAGATGAAGGCTTTGCTTTATAGGGATAATGCAGGTTTATATATCCACGTACCCTTTTGCAGCTCGAAATGTAATTACTGTGATTTTAACTCCTATGCAGGAAAGATTAATTTTGCTGAGAATTACTTTAAAGCCATGAAGAAAGAAATCGAGCTTTATAAAGAAGACATGAAAGATTATATAATCAATACGATATTTATAGGTGGTGGTACGCCTTCGGCAGTTGATGATAGATATATTTCAGAAATATTGGAAAAATGCAGGACTGAGTTTAAAATATCTGACAAGTGTGAAATAAGTATAGAAAGCAACCCAGGTACTTTAAGCATAGAAAAACTAAAGGCTTATAAAAAGGCAGGTATAAATAGAATAAGTATAGGATTACAGGCATATCAGAACAAGCTTCTTAAATACCTTGGAAGATGCCATAGTCACAAGGATTTTTCTGAAAGTGTAAAAAATGCAAGAGATGTTGGTTTTGAAAATATTAATTGTGATGTTATTTTTGGAATTCCCGGACAGACCCTTGATGACTGGAAAGAAACCCTTGGATATTTGATTTCTTTGGGTATCAACCATATTTCAGCTTACAGTCTTAAAATTGAAGAAGGTACTAAATTCGGTAGTATGGAGGAAGAAGGCAGCCTTGTACCGGTAGAAGACGAACTTGACAGGGAATTGTACCATTATGCAGTTGATTACCTGAGTGAACAGGAATTAAAGCAGTACGAAATATCCAACTTTGCAAAAGAGGGGTATGAATGTAAACACAATCTGACATATTGGAAGTGTGTGGACTACCTTGGCCTGGGTGCAGGAGCACATTCATGTTTGAAGGACATAAGATTTTCAAACCAAGTTTCCATAGAGGGATATATAGATTATCTGAAACGTGAGGACAAACCTGTACATGAGGAATTTCCACTTGAGCTTTCTGATAAAATGTCTGAATACATGTTTCTGGGATTACGGCTAACAAAAGGGGTAACAGGAAAGGAATTCTTACAGCGTTTTAATGAGAACTTATTTACAAAGTATAATGATTCTTTTGAAAAGCTTGAGAATAAAGGACTTATTGAAATAGCAGGTGATTCCGTTAAATTAACAAGACTTGGTTTTGATTTGGCAAATCAGGTTTTTGTAGAATTTGTATAAAATGCAAAAATAAAAACTCAGGGTTAAACCTGAGTTTTTGTTTTTTAATTATTTTGCTGCATTTAAGGCTTTTGCTAATCTGGATTTCTTTCTCGCAGCGGTGTTTTTATGCATTAAGTTCTTTGCTGCGGCTTTATCTAAAGCCTTTGTAGCTGCTTTATAAGCGTCAGTTTTATTTTCACCAGTAGCGATAGCTTCCTTGCATTTTTTAACAGTAGTCTTGAGTGCGGACTTTCTGATAGTGTTCT